>JAIRZX010000166.1 GCA_031267005.1 Deltaproteobacteria bacterium | reverse complement strand
AAAACTCGTGCCCGGGGCCAGGACCGCTCTCGTGACCCGTCCGGCGGCCGCCTCGCTCATAGACGGGAGCCCCGACGTGGACCGGGTGTACGCCACTTCGCACTCATCCCGCGGGCTGGGGCTGGGGGCGACCTTCGCGCTGGCCTCCGAAATAAGGAAGGGTTGCTGGGGGACCGCTTTCGGGTTCGACCACAAGGCCCGCTCCGGGATACTGAGCCTTATAGCCGGGCAGAAGAGGCGGCTGGCCTCGCCCGTGCCCGGCTACGAGGATCCCGCCTGGCCCTGGAGGACGGCGGGGCCCGGGCGGGAAGGCCGGGGGGCGCTCGCCGGCGGGGTCCCGCAGGGCGGGGGGCTTCCCCCTCCGGGACAGATCCATATGGCCGAGCACCAGGCCCGGCTCTGCGCCGCTGCCCTCGGCGAGGAGTACCGGGAGGGGCCGGGGCGGCTCTTGAGGCCGAGGATCCCCGCCCCCTCGCCAGAGGACGCGGAAGAGGCCTCGGGGCTGTACCGGGAGATACCCGGCGACGGGCCGAAGGCGGGGCTGTGCCTGGCGGGCCGCCAGCCGGAGAAGGCCTGGCACCTCTCCAACTGGAAGGCCGTGGCGGAGGGGCTCGCGAAGTCCCGCGGCGCGGGGTTTTGCGTGACCGGCTCGGCTGAGGACGCGCTGGCCTCTAAGACCTTGCTGGCCATGACCGCCGCCCCGATGGTCGACCTGACGGGCAGGACGTCGCTCGGGGGCTTCCGGGCCCTGTGCGGCATGCTCGATCTGTTCCTTACCGTGGACACCGGCTCGGCGCACCTGGCGGCCCTGGCCGGCACCCCGCTCGTGGTGGTATACACGGCCTCGAGCCCTGCCCTTTGGACCCCGCAGGGTGACCGGATCCGGCTCCTGTGCTATAATTGGGCACTTAAGCGGCACGGACTTCCCTTGGAGCCCCCGCCGGGAGCGGCACCCTGGGAAGCTTGCGGCATACCCGGCCCTGCCGAGGCCCAGGCGGCAGCCGAGAGCCTCCTTGACGGGGGCAGGGGTCCGGAACGGCGGGCGGAATAGGGGCCGGGCGAAGAGGGACGGGCCGGGGCCGGAACAGAAGGCCGGAGCGGGCATCCGGGGCTTTGTCCGGAACCGGGGGTCGGCACGAGGAGGCGGACGGCCCGCCGGCCTCCTAATAACGGCGTCCGCGAACCGTCTTAGCCGGTCGGTTGCGAGCTGGCCTTCCATGCGGCCTTGCTTCCGCGCGGCCTTCCCTGCGGACGCGATGGGTTTTCCAGGCCCGGCAAAGGGCCTTCCGGGTTTCCCTGCCGGGCGCCGGTGCGCCGCGAGCCGGGAAGCCTTTCGTGCGGGGCCTCCCTCCGAGGGGGGCCTCCGGCATTTTTCGGGGGTCTCGCGGGACGGCCGGAATGACCGTCGCGGGTAAGCCTGAGCCCCCTGGAACGCGATTCGAGGGACATGGCTGGAAATAACGGCAACGGCGAAAGCAAGCGCGGCGGCTTCGGCGGAGGCGATTCGGGGGGGGGCGGCGACGGGCCAAACGGCGCCGCAGGCGGGAGCGACGTGCTGAGGGTCGGGTTGGACATAGGCTCCACGACCGTGAAGATAGCCGTCCTGGACGGGGCGGGGGAGCTTGTCCACCAGAGCTACGAGCGCCACTTCTCGGACGTGAGGAAGACCGTTTCTGACGCGGTGATAGCCGCCGCCGGCCGCTTCCCCGGACGGGAGGCCACCCTGGCCGTTGCGGGGTCCGGGGGCATCCGGACGGCGGAACTCCTGGGGCTCGCTTTCGTGCAGGAGGTGGTGGCCGGTGCCGAGGCAATAAGGAGGTTCCTGCCACGCACCAACGTGGCGGTGGAGCTGGGGGGGGAGGACGCCAAGCTCACCTTCTTCGACGCGGGAATAGACCAGCGCATGAACGAGACTTGCGCGGGCGGCACCGGGGCCTTCATAGACCAGATGGCCACGTTCCTGTCGACCGACCCGGCGGGCTTGAACGAGCTCGCCAAGTCGCACAAGACAATCCATCCCATAGCCGCCCGTTGCGGGGTCTTCGCCAAGGCGGACATCCTGCCGCTCTTGAACGAGGGCGCGGCCAAAGAGGACATAGCCGCCTCCATCTTCCAGTCCGTGGTGGACCAGACGGTCGGGGGGCTGGCCTGCGGGAGGCGCATCACGGGGAGGGTGGCCTTCCTGGGCGGGCCGCTGTTCTTCCTGAGCGAGCTCAGGCGGCGTTTCGTGGAGACTTTGAAGCTTTTGCCCAACGAGGCCGTGTGCCCACCCTGCGCCCAGCTCTTCGTGGCCATGGGCGCGGCCCTGGTGTCGGCCGGAGGCGCCCCGTCCAGGCTCTCGGATCTGGCGGACCGGGCGATGGACTTGAAATCCGCCTCCCTCCCGCCGGAGATAAGCCCGCTCCCGCCCCTGTTCACGAGCCTGGAGGAGCTGAAATCCTTCCAGGAGCGGCACGCCAAAGCGAGGCTCCCCCGTGCGGGCTGGCCCTCCGACGGGCTGGTGTTCATGGGGCTGGACGCCGGGAGCACCACTACCAAGCTGGTGGCGCTCGATTCGGAGGCCAGGCTCCTGTACTCCTTTTACGGCCACAACCGCGGCAACCCCTTGAAGTCCGCCATGGCAGCCCTGTCCGGCTTCTACGAGGCGGCGCCGGCCGACGCCCGCGTGGCCAGGGCAGGGGTGACCGGCTACGGGGAGGCCCTTATCCAGGCGGCACTGGGCTTCGATCTCGGCGAGGTGGAGACGGTGGCCCACTACAAGGCCGCCGCCAGGTTCGTGCCTGACGTGTCGTTTATCGTGGACATAGGCGGCCAGGACATAAAGTGCCTGTCGGTCCGCAACGGCATCATAGAAAGGCTCATGCTGAACGAGGCCTGTTCGTCGGGTTGCGGCTCCTTTCTGGAGACCTTCGCCTCGACCCTGAGCCTCGACGCTGCCGGTTTCGCCTCGGCGGCCCTCCTGGCCTCCAAGCCCGCCGACCTGGGCAGCCGCTGCACCGTCTTCATGAACTCCAAGGTGAAGCAGGCCCAGAAGGAGGGCGCCCCTGTGGGCGACATCTCCGCCGGGCTCTCCTACTCGGTGGTCAGAAACGCCCTCTACAAGGTCATCCGCATCACCCGCGCAGAGGAACTCGGCGAGAGGATAGTCGTGCAGGGCGGGACGTTTTTCAACGACGCGGTCTTGAGATCCTTCGAACTCTCGATAGGCCGCGACGTGGTGCGCCCCGACATAGCAGGGCTTATGGGGGCGTTCGGAGCGGCCCTGCTCGCCTTCGAGGAGTGGCGGGACGGGCTTGAGGAAGACGGGGAGGGCGGGGAAGACGCGGAAGCCGGGGAAGGCCGGGACGACCGTGCAGCCGGGAACGGCCGGGACGGCCGGGACGGAGGGGACGGCGGGGCTGCCGGGAACGGCAGGGCAGCCGGGAACGGCGGGGCAGCCGGGAACGGCGGGGAAGCCGGGAACGGCGGGGAAGCCGGGAACGGCAGGGAAGCCGGGGAAGCCGGGGACGGCGGGGCAGCCGGGAACGGCCGGCCGGGCGGCCGCGACTGGGGCTCCGGGGGAGCGGGGCCGGGCTTCCGCCTCCGCGCAGGGTTGCGCGGCTGGGGAATTTCAAAGGGTTGCGGCCCGGACGCGGGAAGCGCCCCTCTACTCTCGGGAATCATAAGCCGCGAGGAGCTTGCGCTGTTCTCTGTGAAGAGCTCCAACGCGCGGTGCGGCAAGTGCGAGAACCGTTGCCTTCTAACCGTCAGCCGTTTCTCGGACGGGAGGCTGTTCGTCTCCGGGAACCGTTGCGAGAGGGGGGCGGCTTCCAAGAGCCCGGCCGCGAAAAAGATAGACGCCGTCGCCAGGAGGGCCGGCTTGGGCGACATCTCTGACGCGCTGGCCCGGCTTCCGGCGCTGGGATCGCTTGAAGAGCGCGCCGAGGACTCCGAGTCCCCGCCCAACCTCTTCAGCTGGAACCTCCACAGGCTCATGGGCATGCACCAGCCGAGGCCCATGTCCGACTGCCGGGCCAGGGTAGGGATCCCGAGGGCGCTCGGCATGTACGAGACCTACCCTTTCTGGCACGCCTTCTTCCATTCGCTCGGCCTGCGGGTCGAGCTTTCGCCCCCGAGCACCAAGGAGCTTTTCAACTCGGCGCTGGAGACCATACCCAGCCAGACGGTGTGCTACCCGGCCAAGATGGTCCACGGGCACGTCCTGGCGCTGTTGGGCGAGCGGCCCGACTTCGTATTCTTCCCCTGCACCCCGCTGGAGCTCCCAGCCGTCTACAAAACCGAGGACCGCTACAACTGCCCCCTCGTCGGCACCTACCCGGAGCTCATCAGGCTCAACCTCGACGCCATAGGCGACTCGGGGGTGAAGCTCGTGTCCCCGTTTTTGGATCTGGGAAGCTCTTTGGGACGGCTGGCCGACAGGCTCAAAAGCGAGCTAGCCTTTTTGAGGCTTTCCCAGGCGGAGATCCGCCGCGCCCTGAAAGAGGCTTACGATGCCCAGCGGCTCTACAGGGCGGACGTGAGGACGGCGGGGGAGAGGGCGCTCGCGAGGCTTAAAAGATCCGGGCGCAGGGCCATAGTCCTGGCCGGGCACCCCTACCACCTGGATCCGGGCATCCACCACGGCATCCCGGATCTGATAACCGCGAACGGGCTGGGCGTTTTGCCCGCCGATTCCATAGACCACCTGGCCTCCCCCGCAATGGCCCTCCGGGTCAGGGACCAGTGGATCCCGCATTCGCGGCTGTACCGCGCGGCCCAGGTGGCCGCGTCGCGCGAGGAGCTGGAGCTGGTCCAGCTCAACTCCTTCGGATGCGGGCTGGACGCCGTGACTACGGACCAGGTCTCGGAAATCATAAAGGGCGCGGGCAAGGTCTATACCCTCTTGAAGATAGACGAGGGGGCGAACCTCGGCGCCGCGCGGATAAGGGTGAGATCCCTTCTGGCCGCAATGCGCGACCGAGGCCGCTCGCGGGCCCGTAACGCCGCCTCCGCCCCGTACGTCTTCATACCCGCGAGGCTTTCGCCCAAGGCCGCGCCGGAGTACACGCTCCTGTGCCCCCAGATGTCGCCCATGCACTGGAGGTTTTTGGGCCCCGCCATGGAACCGATGGGCCTCAAGCTCGAGATCCTCCCCAGCCTAGGCCCCGGGGCGGTGGAGGAGGGACTCAAGTTCGTGAACAACGACGCCTGTTACCCGGCGCTGGTCTCCATCGGCCAGATATTGAATGAACTGAAAAGCGGCCGCCACGATCTGGCGCGCACCGCGGTCTTGATGAGCCAGACCGGCGGCGGGTGCCGGGCCTCCAATTACGTGGCATTACTCAGAAGGGCGTTAAACGAGTCCGGCATGCCCCAGGTCCCCGTCTGGCCCTTGGGGCTGTCCGGGTCCGCCACCGAAAAGGGGTTGAAGCTCGACCGCGCGGCCTACGGACGCGCCGTGCTGGGGCTCCTCTTCGGGGACATGCTCCAGAGGCTGGTCCTGGCCTCCCGCCCCTACGAGAGGACGAAGGGGGACGCCGAGGGACTCTGCGAGGGCTGGGTCGGGCGCTGCGCGGACGTCGTGCGCCGGGGGGACAAGTCCCGCTTCCCGGAAATGGTAAACGCCATGGCGGACGAGTTCGCTTCCCTGGGCCTGCTCCCACCGGACAGGCCTCGCGTCGGGGTGGTGGGCGAGATCCTCATCAACTTCCATCCCGAGGCGAACAACCAGGCCGTGGCGGTCCTGGAGTCCGAGGGGGGCCAGGCTGTGCTGCCCGAACTCGCGGACTTCTTCCTGTACTGCTTCCACGACGACGTTTTCCGCGCCGAGGAAATGGGGGGGGGGCGCATACGCAAGTGGCTTGGGTTGTGGTTCATCCGCGTGATGGAGAAGTGGCGCGCCCCCATGCGGGAGGCGCTCGCGCGCCACCCGCGCTTCGGCCACCTGAACCGCTTCGCCGAGCTCAAAGAGGCGGGCTCGAAGCTCTTGAGCCTCGGAAACCAGTCCGGCGAAGGCTGGTACCTCGCCGCCGACATGGCCCTCATGCTCGAGAAGGGCATCCCTAACATCCTCTGCCTCCAGCCTTTCGGGTGCCTGCCCAACCACATTACCGGCAAGGGCGTCGTAAAGGAGCTGAAGCGCCGCTATCGGGGAGCCAACATCGCCGCCGTGGACTACGACCCAGGCGCGAGCGAGGTTAACCAGTTAAACCGCATAAAGCTTTTGATGAGCGTCGCGCGCGCCAACGCCGAGGCTGCGAGGGAGGGCCGCCCGCGCTCGGCCGCTGGCGTGTACTTGGAGGGAAGCGGCAACGGCAACGGCAACGGGGCCGGCGCTTCGGCGGGGATCCCGGCCCAGGCGGCTTCCGCCGCCCCCGAAGTCTGCGGGGGCGGCCCGACGGGCGGAGCGGCGGGACTGCACTGATTTTCCGTCGTTGCGACCATGTTTCCGACGAGCTTGCGCCTGCAGGAAAGCGGCCGCTTTCCCCGCGATTCGCCCTTGAAAGGGGCTCGCGGCCTCCGCGTCGGTTGCCGGCCTCTCTTTCGAGTTCCGGTCCTCTTTCGCGTCACGGACTACAAAGGCTTCGCCAGGCCATCCTGCGGCATTTTGTTTCCCCGTATTTTGTTGTTTCCTAAGCCGTTCCGCACGTAGCTGCCTGTGTTTCCCTGTCTTTTTCCGTATTTGCCTGAATATTGCTTTGCATTGCATTTTCCCCGTTCTCCAGTCCCGCCCCGCGCTTCCAGTTTTCTGACAGGAAGCAGGAAGAATGAAGCCTCGCGGCTGCCTGCCGATCTCCCTCCCGCACTCCAGAACGCCAGGACGCCCGGACGAACTGACAGACGCTCCGGGGGGAAACAGCGTCTGCCCTGCAGTGCTTATCCCTCGACTCCCTTTTAACGGCAAATACCGGCTTCAGTTTCATCACCTCCTAATTCGATTTTTTTGGGGCTTTTTCGGCAAAAGCCGAGGCCTGCCGCTCCGGGAAAAATTATGCCCGTGGAATACCTGACAGGCTAGGAAGAGCGCCTGGCTTTTTTCTCCCTGGCCTTCACCCTGGCCGTGGCCGGGAGCAGGGAGGGGGAGATCCCGGTCTATACGGAACCCGGCTCCGGGGCCCAATGGAGGGTGAGCCGCTGGGAGCTGGAGAGGCTCTACCTGTACCTGAAGGTAACCTCCGACATTTCGGCCGGTGCCGTGGAGGGGGCCACGATGATCATCGAAAGCCCGCGCATCCTGGACAACTTCGCAAGGATGGGATCGGAACCCGGGTTCAGGCTTTTGGAAGCCGACAGCATATGCGTTTCCGTCTTGAGGCTTTTGAGTTCCGCCAGGGGCGCCTCAGCCGCTTGGGGACCCGGAGCCGCCGGTGCGCCAAGAGGGTCCAAGCCCTTCGGTTTGAGGGCGGACGCATTGAAGTACGCGACGAAGGCCGCGCTATCCGCCGGGGACGGGCTCGAGTGCTGGAAGTACCGCAGGGAGCACGCCGGGGTTTGCGATGGCGATTGGAGCTTCTCTCGGGAATCCGGCAGGGTCGTGCTCCTGGAGCTCGTGCGCCTCGCCCGCAGGGAGGGGGCCATCGGGCCTTTCGAGCGCATCGTGATGGAGGAGGCCGCGTCCCAGCTGGGGGAGGTGCCCGCCCTTCTGGACAGAATTGAGAAAGTTGCTCTAATGGAGGACGAGGCGTTGAGCCTGGCGGTCAAGATAGCGGCGTTTAAAGAGGGAGCGTAGCTCCGTTTCTTGCCAGGCGCGGGGACTATTCAAGACTGGTTCGCCGCTATACCCGATGAGGGTGCGCAGCTACTTTCTTTCCAGGCGCCGGGACTCCACAAGCCTATCAGCCGTCTATGCCCTTCTTCCCCGGTTTTCTCCATTCAGCTCCTTCCATCACATTTTATTTCATTTCAACTTGTCGGATGCGATCATCTTACTTTGGTTTCAATGAATAATTTGACATTAATTTTTGTGAATATTTTAGGATATCCTCATTGCCATTCTAGTTAAACATTTGAAATGGCGAGACAATAGATCCTTATATAGCACTGACATATCTTGGATGGAATTTTAATATTTAATGATAATGGCAATAGCTGCCGGACCAATTTATTTACATTGCACAAATCGTTCAGAGCGTGGAATGATGGTATTAAATCATAGACAATAAGTTTGAATCGGTAACGGATAATTGGAATTGCCGATACAAGCGGCAAACTCTTTTGAATTTCAATCAGCAGCAGTTTGGAGGGATCCTCATAAAATTGTATATTATGTAAGAAATATTAACAGTGAATGAGATACAAGTAAGAATGGAAATTTTGAAACATATCTGATTCATTGTATGAATTTGTGTGTATAAAATCCATTTTAAAAAAATAAAAATTTCAAAAAAAATTATTGATTGTGATTATTGTTTAGGCTATATTGAGATTAAGAAACAACGCTGTATGAATCCGAATTTAACTGTTTGGTATTTTTGGAAAATGATGCCGATTACCGCTTGTGGATTGAAGAAAAAATTAAAATCCGTATCGTGGTAAAACATCCTTATAATTCAAAAAAAATAAAATTATGTTTTGCCGAAGATCATCCGAAAGTCAGCAAGTTAGATTCATCCGCTTTTCTATGCCGCAGTAAAGAGGAAAACTATGAACGGCGAAACAATTCGTTCCATTTTGATTCTTCCGGTGTTCATGTCTTTGTCGTATTTGATCCCAACCCCGGCATTTGGATTTGACGTCGTTTACGACGGAGACGGCTCGAAGCTTAAGGCAGCAACAACTCAAGTTGGTCCTTTTGGCGGTGCCCTGTTCCCAGGTGACGATGCATCTCCCGTTTCTTCAGGCAACAACATCGTCATAGATTATTCAAGCGGCGACGATCCCGATTATGTGTTCGGAGGCATTGGCAGAAATGAGTCGTCAAGCGGCAATGCCGTTCTTTTGAATCGCGGGACGGTAAGAAATTCAATTTTTGGAGCATTTGAAGATTCCTCAGTTGGATTCGGCTCCTTTGGAAACAGCGTGACAGTCGCCGGCGACAGCTATGTCGGATTCGGAGCATACGGCGCGTTCAGTTTGATGGGTGATGCCTATTCAGGCAACACGCTTGTCATTAACGGAGAAAATTCATACGTAGGGGGCGAATCTTCTGGAGGATTGAGCATTATCGGAAACAGCATGCGCAACACCGCAATGCTCATGGCTGGAACAGTAAATTCAATTTCAGGAGGCCATAGCTATTTTGGCAAAGTCAGCTTAAACACCATGATAATAAACGGAGGAACGGTCGAATCAAGTGCTTACGGGGGATACAGCAATGATTTTGGGGAAGTTTTCGATAACAGCCTTGTTATCGACGGGGCAACGTCAGTAGTTCGATTTGCTTCCGGCGGGGAGAGCAATTCAGGAAATGTCACAAATAACAGAGTAAACGTCAAGGGCGGCAAAGTTCAACTATTAGCTTCAGGAGGGGGAAGCATTGATGGCAGTTCCTTTGAAAATTCCCTTGCCATTTCTGGAGGATATGTCGCGACCGGGTATGGGGGAATGAGCGTTAACGGTGACGCTTCAGGAAACTCCGTGAGCCTAAACGAAGGAGCCGCGGTAAACGATTTAATCGGCGGGAAAAGTTATCATGCTTCTGCGGTCGGCAACAGCGTAAGCATCGGAACTGCTGAAGTGTTCGGCAAGGTATTAGGCGGTGAAGCCGGTTCTGGCGCAGGGGACGCCACAGGCAATACCGTGACAATCGGCGGCAGACCAACATTCGGCCAGTATTCATCTTTGATTGGGGGGATGGCTTACGATGGAGACGCCGTGAACAACACTCTGAACATCGGCGGCAGCCCGAATTTCGGCGAACACACAGGACTTATTGGAGGCATTTCGGCAGTAGGCGAAAGTTTTTCAGGGAATACGATTCATTTAAGAAACTACTCTGGTTCTGCTGTGGAGAGCATTGAAAAATTCGCTCATTACGACTTTCTCCTTTCCCCCGATATGACAGGAGGAATAGTTGCCACTGGCTACGTTATGTTCGCCGAGGCGCTTGTGTCCCAGAATATGGCAACAATTGACTGTGTGAACGCCCTCGGAGGGGGGAGAGCCCCGCAGTTGGGGGAGCGCGTGCCGCTCGTAACGGCAGGGCGAATTTTGGGCGCCCCTGCCAACCGCGGAGGTACCCTGGCCGGGAAAAAAGGTGCCACTCTTGACGTGGTCTTTAGGTTGGTCCAGACGATTGGCGTTGCTGAGCCTGACGTTCTTTACGCATCAGTCGAATCCGCAAGAGGATCGCGCGGGGCCAAGGCCCTGTCCGAAGGATATCTCGCCGGCTCCGTTTTGGTAAACCAGGGGGCCGATCTCATGTCCGGCCGCGGCCTGGCCGAAGCGACGAAAGTTGCCTACGGCGCGGAAGACGCGGAGGGAGGCGGCGGAAGCCCAGGAGTGGGCGTGTTTGCCGCTGCCGCCGGGAGCAGGTCCCGCTACGAGACCGGATCGCATGCCGACGTGACGTCATTTTCGGTTATCGCCGGGATTTCGAGGTCTTGGGAATTGAGTCGAGGGCGGCTCGCGCTTGCAGTTTTCTTCGAATACGGAAACGGCTCCTACGGGACGCAAAACTTCTTTCCTGGTTCAGCCCAGGCCAGGGGGGAAGGTAAGGCCCGGTACGCCGGAGGCGGGATCATGGGCCGGTTGGATTTCGGCGAGTCGCTTTCCGGCCATTTCCACGCCGAAGCAAGCGCCAGGGCCGGAAGCGTCCATAACGAGTTCCGGACAACCGATCTGGTGGACTCATTGGGCACGAGCGCGCGTGGCTATGGCAGCACATCAGGGTACTTCGGCATGCACATGGGACTCGGTTATCTCTTCGCTGTGACGGACACGGCGACCCTGGACCTTTACTGCCAATATTTATGGACCCGGCAGCAAGGCGATTCGGTGTTACTGGACACGCTGGACCCGGTGAGATTCGACGACGTCGACTCCCACCGGATAAGGCTAGGAGGGCGGCTGTCGTTTAAATCGGGCGATCACGCGCGCCCGTACATCGGCGCGGCCTACGAGTACGAGTTAGACGGAGTTGCGAAGGCAACGACCTACGGCTACGAAATTGAAGCTCCGTCAGTCTCGGGAGGTACGGTTATGGGCGAGTTGGGGATCTCCGTAACTCCGTCGGAAGTGGTGCCGGTGTCGTTTGAAATCGGAGCCCAGGTCTTCGGGGGGAAAAGACGCGGAGCGGCTGGACATCTCACGATAAAATATGTTTTCTGAGAATGTTTGAAGGCATTTAGGACGTTCAGATCTTAAATTCTCAAGATTTACAAAGATTTCCGTTTACAGGCCCGGCCAGGCTGGCTAGACAGCCGCCTGTCTTCGCTGTTTACGCAGCGTCTGGCCGCATGGCGGTTTGAGTCGGATAAGCGGCCTCCCCGCCCCGCCTCTTCGGTTTTCCTGCCTTCCAAGTTGCCGGATACATCCGTTCCAGCCTGAAATCCCGGAAGAATTTGGTGCTACAGTAGTTGAACGTCAGAACGGGGAACGATTAAGAAACGAATTTGTTCGATATTTTATCTTGAAACAACCAAAATGTCAGTTAAAGGTCAA
>JAIRZX010000138.1 GCA_031267005.1 Deltaproteobacteria bacterium | reverse complement strand
CGCCTTCAAGAGGCCGTCCCGCTGGCTCGGGGCCGTTGCTGTTTATCAAAGCGGCCTTGCGGCCAGCGTGATGGTGGGCGATGCGCGATTCGAACGCGCGGCCTTTAGCTCCGGAGGCTAACGCTCTATCCAGCTGAGCTAATCGCCCGCAAACGCGCCGCAGACGGCGCGGAAAGCCATATTACGCCTCCGGGGGCAACCGGTCAATATCCGCAGGGAGGGAGGCATGGCGGCACCTGCGGAGAGGGGAGGCAGGGAAGCAGACGACCGGCGCCTGCGGGGAGGGAAGGCCGAGAGGGACGGCAGGCCTCCCCGCCCTAGCCCTTCACGCGCTCCAGGTACTCTCCGGTCCTGGTGTCTATCTTCAGGACGTCCCCCTCGTTTATGAAGAGCGGCACCTGGACTACGAGCCCCGTGGAGAGCGTGGCCGGCTTGGTGGCCGCGGAGGCGGTGTCGCCGCGGACCCCCGGATCGCTCCTGGTCACCTCCAGGTTCACGGTGATGGGGAGATCCAGGCCGATGGGGCTCCCCTGGTAGAAGTTCACGTAAAGGTCCATGTTCTCCTGCATGAAGCCCTTGCTGGCCCCCACCTGGTCCTCGGTCAGGTGCACGTGCTCGTAGCTCTCCTTGTCCATGAAAACGTAGCCGTCCTTGGAATCGAAATAGAGGAACTGGACGCTCTTCTCCTCCAGGTCGGGCTTCTCCAGTTTCTCGCCGGAGCGGAAAGTCTCGTCCAGGGCCCTGCCGGTGATGAGGCTGGTGAGCTTGGTGCGGACAATGGCGCCGCCCTTGCCGGGCTTCACGTGCTGGAAGTCCACGATGAGGCAGGGCTCGCCCTTGAAGGTGACCTTGAGGCCTTTGCGGAAATCGCTGGTGGAATACATGCGGGGCTCCCTGAAAATGCCGAGGATAAGCCAAAACGGGGCCTGCGGTCAAGAGCCGGGCGACAGAGCGACAGCACCCCGAAAGTCCCTGACTGCGCCGCAAGGGTGGGCCAGGCAGGGGGACGGCAGACTGGCCGGGGAGGACGACTCCTGCCCGCTTCGGAAAGGCAACTGGGAACCGCCGGGGCTCCGCCCGTTCCGGCCCGAAGGGCCGCTCTAACGGGGCTCCCTGCCCGGTCATGGCCGGGAGGCCGCTACATCCGGGACGCCCGGCCCCTTACGGCCCGAGGGGTCTCTTCTAACGGGGATCCCGACCCGTTCCAGGCCGGGTGGCCGCTACTCCAGGGGCTCCCGGCCCTGGTCCTCCTCGGAAAGATCGGGCTCCTCGGCCAGGCGGTAGATGACCTCGTCTGGGCGGACCAGCCTCAGCTTCTTCCGGGCCTGGCTCTCCAGGAAGGTCAGATCGGCGTTCAGGCGCTCCAGGCGGGCCATAAGCTGGCGGTTTTCCTCCTCCAGCCTCAGGTTCTCGGACTCCAGGACCACCTTCCTCTCCTTGAGGCCGCTCGTCCTGGCGAAGCCGTCCTCGGAAAGGAACAGGTAGCCTATGAATCCCATGATGAGGGCGAAGAAGGCCCCCAGCCAGAGGATCTTGCTGGACAGGAAAGAGTCGGTGGCGCCCAGGAGCCTCTTGGGGAGGGAGCCCAGGGAGTCCGCCCCGTCCTGGCCGCCGCGTCTGGCGAGAGGGGTCACGTCACTGCTCCGTGGCGGGCGCGGGGGCTGAAAGGTCCGCCGCCGCTGCCGGAAGGGTGGCCCCCATGACCACCCGGTTGAAGTTCTTGAGCCTTAAAGCCTCTATGACTTGGAAAACAGTGCCGTAGTCGGACTCCCGGTCTGCGGAGATGAGCACCACCGCCTTGGAGCCGTCCGCCCCGGTCTGCTCCAGGAGATCCCCCAGGGTGGCCGGGGTGGCCGGGCGGCCCTCGAAAAAGACGTCGTTTCTGGAGGTGACGCTCACTTCCAGCCGCTCCGCCGTCTGGACCAGGGAACCCGACGAAAGCTCCGGGAGCATGAGCTTCAAGCCCGGCAGAACCGCGAACTGGGCGGTCACCATGAAGAAGATGACCAGCTGGAGGACCACGTCCACCAGGGGGGTCATGTTTACCGCAGGGACGTCGCGGGATTTCCTTGAGCGGCCGGAGGAGAAGTTCATGTCGTGCGGTGTCCGGGATCTGGGTCGGCCTGCGTCCTGCGGCCGAAAGTGGTTTTGGGAGTCGCGCGAACGGCTCGCGCCCGGAAGGGCCGGCGCCTCGCGCCCTGAGGGGTACTAGGCGTCGGGCCGCCAAGGCGTTAATGCCTTGTTGCGTTAAGGGCAAGACGCCGCGAAGACAAGGAGTTGCGGTCGTTAGGGCAGAAAGCCCCTAAACTGCGGCTACCTTCCTCTGGGCCGACTGGGCGGGCGGTTGCTGGGCGTTCTGGGCGGCGTTCTGCTGGGAAGCCTGCGTGGAGGCCAGCCCGGAAACCTGCGCTGAAGGCTTGGCGACCGGGGCAGGGAGCTCGGCCGCGGCCAGCGCCTCCAGGAGATCGGAGCCCAGGTCCTCCAGCTCCGAGGTGAGGGTCTCCGCCCGTCCGGCCAGGAGCCGGTGGATTATCATGACCGGAATGGCCACCACGAGCCCGGCGGCCGTGGTCAGGAGCGCCTGGCCGATTCCCCCGGCCAGAAGCCCGGGGTTGCCCATGCCCGCCTGGGCCACAGCCCCGAAGGCCGCTATCATGCCGGATACCGTGCCCAGGAGGCCCAAAAGCGGGGATACGGAACCTATCACCCCCAGAATCTCCAGGTGGGACGTGAGAAGGGTCGCCTCCCGGCGGCCCGCCTCCTCCATGGCGTCCTTGAACAGGGTGCGCCCCCTGCCGGTCATCTTGAGGCCCTGGCGGATAATCCGGGCCGCCGCGTTCTCCCCGTCCTGGCACAGGAAGGCCGCCTCGTTGAACTGCCGCCGGGCCAGGAGCCCCGAAACGGACAAAACGAGGCTCTTCGGCGCGACGCGGCCCCTCCTCAGGGCCCAGAGCCGCTCCAGGATGATGGCGAGGGCCGCCAGGCTGCAGCACAGTATGGGGTACATGACCCAGCCGCCGCGCTGTATCAGATCTAAGAGTAAATCCATGGGGACCTTGAAGCGGGAGGGCTCTGGAACCTTAGAACCTTAAGAGTGGAAATCCGGAAGGACGGGAAGGAGGTGATGGGCGGAAAGCTCCGGCGGAAGGCCGAAGCGATCCCGAAAGGCGCATCCATAAGCATGGGGACCGGCAGGGCCGGGCGTAGCGGGCCCAGGCAGGGCCGAGGGAGGGAGGGTCCCGGCAAGGCCGGGCTTGCCGCAGACCCCGGCAAGGCCGGGGGCGGGAGGGGCAGACAGGGCCTTGTTTCGCTGGCTGCGGCAGGTCCGGGAGCAACATGGCGCGAAAGAGCGATGAACGGGCTGGCGCCTGTGCGCTTAAGAGGGATTATTTTATGATAATTTCATGCCAAAAAGCAACTAAAGTCTCCTAATGCCGCTAATATATCACCGTTGAGGCTCCTGGGCCGCCGGTCCAGACCCGGCCACGGGAACAGATCCTGCCCCGGAACCTGCTTCGGCCCCGGAAGCTCTCCGAGAGGCGCCGCGCCCGGCCCCCCTGGCGGGGGCCTCCGCCGAGCCCGCATCGGCGGGACCGGGCGCCATAGTGGCGGCGCCCGCCACGGTTCCGGAGGGCGGCGGGGCGGCGGAGCCTGAGAGCCTGTCGAGGTTGAGGCGCAGGATGGCCTGCCCGGCCTTGTCGTTTTTCTCGTCCAGTTCCAGGACCTTCTCGTAGGCGACCCTCGCGGCCTTGGCGTCCCCGGCCTTCTCCAGGGCCTCCGCCGCGGCGAGCCAGGAGGGAACCGATTTCGGCTCGGCCCTGGCGGCGCTCTGAAGGCTTTTGGCCACGTCCGAGTCCGGACGCTTCATGTTGCGCTGGGCGAGCGCCAGGTAGCGCCAGTTGTCTGGATCGGAGGGATTCAAGGCCGTCCATTCCGAAGCCGCCTTCTCCAGAGCTTCCCAGCTCCTCGCGAGTTCCATCTCGCCCGCCATCAGATCCCTGTGTTCCCGGACGGAAGGATCCGCGCGGTAGAGGGTCTCGGCCTGGGCGAGCATGGCCGGGGTGTCCCGCTTCTCGCGGTAAAGGGCCATCAGGTAGCCCCGCGTGTCCCGTTCGAGCCCGGGCGCCTTGAGTTCCAGGACCTTCAAGAAGGCCTTCTCGGCCGCGTCCCACTGCCTCTTCTTGAAGTGGGCGACGCCTACGTTGTAGAACTCCACGCCGTTTTTCGAATAGCGGTAGAGCGCCTCGTCGAAATCCGCCGAGACCTCCCCTTCCGGAGGCCTCAGAAGGTCGAGCAGCCTAGCCCTCGCGTCCGCCGTGGTCTCGTCCGCTGCCGCGGCGGCCTCGGCCGCCGCGTCCCCGCCCTGGGGTTCGGAGAGCTCCCTCCACAGCGGCAGGGCCTCGTCCCGCATGCCCGCCGCCGAGTATGCCAGGGCCAGCTCCCGCTTGAGCTCCTGGTCCGGACCCAGGGCAAGCGCCTTTTCCAGGTTCTCCCGGAGGGCCTCCTGGTCGCCCTTGCGGCGGGCGAAGGCGGCCAGGGCCCGGTACAGGGCCGGATCCTCGGGCGCCAGCGCCGAAGCTTCCCTGAGGGCGGCCTCCGCGCCGTCCATGTCGTCCCTCTCGGCCCTCATCGTGCCCAGATGCCTCCAGGCGTCCGCCTTCTTGCGGTCGCCCTCGGGAAGCGAGCGGGCCAGGCCCTCCCAGGCCCGGTCTATCCTCTGCCGGTCGCCTAACTCCTCGGCCAGGCGGACGAGCTCGCCCCAGACGCCAGGAGCCTGCTCCTCGTTTGCGAGCGGCAGGATCCTCTCGTAGGACTCGTAGGCTTTGGCGGGCTGGCCGGCCTCGCTGTAGATTTCTATGAGCAGCCGGAGAAGCCTCAGCCTCTCCTCCGGGGCCATTTCGTTTAAGAGCCCCTCGTATAGCCGGGCCGCCCGGTCCGGCTCCCCCGCCCGGTAAAGGGCGGCCAGGGCCAGGCGGTACCGGGAGGTGTCCCCTCCCGCCTTCTCCTCCAAGTCTAAAAGCCTCTCCAGGGTCCGCGCCTCCGCCGTCCTGTCCTCCAGGCCCCGGTAGACGTTAAAAAGCCTGGCCAGGAGGCCCTTGGCCCCGGGGCCCTCGGGATCCTCGGCCAGGAACCCCTCCAGGAGTTCGGCCAGCTCGGGGCGGCGGCCCTCGTCCTCGGTCAAAACGGCAACCAGTTTGTCCCGGAGGTCCTGGTCTGCCGGGGAGAGGGCCAGAGCCCTGCGGTAAAGCTCGATCTTGCGCTCGGGTTCCGCCGCCGCGTCGGCCATGAGCGCCCAGTCTTCGGCGCTGAAGGCGGAGTATATACTGAAGACGGCCCTGGTTTCGCCCGGGCTCCGGTTCCCGCCCTCCGTCCCGGCCTCTCCCGCGCCCTCTCCCCCTGCCGCCCCGTCGCCGCCTTCCCTGATTTCAATAGTTACCGTCCTGGGCTCCTCGAAGGCTTCCTCGCCCAAGACGGAAAGGAGGTTCCTGGGGTCACCGGTTACGAGGGACAGTTCGAAGTCGGGCGAAAAGGCCGCCAAATCGTAGTTCAGCCACCTGGAGCTGGCAAATCCCAGGTAGCGGAGCCTGTGGCGCGGGTCCACCTGGACGGTATCGCCGGGAGCCAAAGACAGCGGGACGCCGTTCACCTCCAGCTCCAGCTTCTCTATCGCCAGCGGGCTGCTGCGGATCTTCCCCAGGGCCCTGGCCAGCGAGACCGGGGCGAGCGAGTACCAGGCCGCAAGGGCGAGGGCCAGGACGGCTAACGCCGCGCCTGACCTGAACAGCCAGGTGCGCAGGGCCGAGCCGCGTCCGGTGGAGCTGTGGTAGAAGTGGAAGTGGGAGTCCATGGTTTGGAAGGGCCGTCGGATCTAGGGAGGAGGGGCGCCCCCCTCCGAGTCCGGCCTAAAATAACACACAACCGCTACCGTTTACAGGGGGAGCATGGCCGGAAAGGCGAAGCGTGCGGCCTAAGATGCCGATTCCCGAGAATAGGGATTCGGAACGGCGAGGACGGGAGGAACCATTATGAGGGAGTTTTGAAAGCCATGGAGCTTTGCAAGGGGTTCCTGGGGAAAGGAGGAACGGAGAAGTCCGAGCGCCTCTAACGGGGGTGGAGAGAGGACGCGAAGAAGCGGGACGGGAGAAAGGAAATCAAGGAAGGACGGAAGTCAAGAACAAAAAAGAAAGAGAGGACAGTATAAGATTGGAAAGTCAGGAGAGGGAAGGATCGGGGGCTGAAAAGGGGTGGTCAAAGCGGGTTCGGAGCGCCATTCGCCTCGCTCTGGAAATACACCCTCCGGGAACGCGGGAAATACAGTCGCCTAAACTGGCATAGTCCGCTTCCGGGCGCTTCCAGACATACAAAGCGATAAGCTGGCTCCAGGAGAGGCACTGGCGTGGCGAAGCTCTGCCCCCCCTCCCGGCAGACCCGAAACACGGAAGGGCCCCCTCCCGACGCCGCGAGGCTTCGGGAGGGGGCCCTTCCGCATCTGAGGTCAGCCCTATACCCCAGGTATCGTCAGGCTCAGGTTACCGGATGAGGCTCAGGGCGAGCTGGCTGAGGCTGTTGGCCTGGGCCAGCATCGAGGTGGCGGCCTGGGAGAGCACGTTGTTCCTGGTGAACTCCGTCATCTCCGTGGCCACGTCGACGTCCGAGATCCGGCTTTCCGAGGCCTGGAGGTTCTCGGCCTGGATGGTGAGGTTGGTCATGGTGTTCTCGAGGCGGTTCTGCATGGCGCCCAGGTCGGCCCGTATCTTGTCCTTGGCGGTGATGGAGTTGGTGATGGCGTCCAGGGCCTCCTGCGCGGTGGACTGCGTCCGGATCTCGGCCCCGGCCCAGTCGCCGTTGGCGGCGTTCTGGATCTCTACGAAGCTGTTGCGGTTCATCCCGTTTATGATGCCCGCGCCGAGGGCCGGGGTCTTGACGTCCTCCGCGTTGGCTATCCAGAGGTCGCGCTCCTTGCCCACGTCGCGGCCCTCGAGGGTCACGTTCCAGACCTCGTTCCCGAGGTTGGCCTTGGTCTGGGTGGGCTTCATGTGGGCCCAGTGCTCGCCGCCCAAGCTGAAGGTGGTCCCGGACTGGTTGGTCTCGGCGGTCTCGGCGTTCTCGAAGAGCACGGAACTAAGCCCTTCGCGGGATGCCGCGTCGTCTCCGGCCACGTCGCAGGCTAGCAGGCTGTTGAAGTCCCCGCCGTCCCTGGTGAAGATGTAAACCATGTCGGCCGCCTTGCCGAGGGAGTTTACGGTCTGGACCATGGCCCAGAACTGGCTTCCGGAGTTGTGGTTGATGGCCGAGGCGAGCGCCCAGGCCCCGAAGTTGGAGACGCCCCTGGAGTTAACTGCGGAAGTCCCGGCGCTGGCCACGATGGTGACCTGGCGGGTCCGGTCGATGATCCCCGTGTTGCCGCCGGTGGTGTCGGGCGCGTAGGCCTTGTAGATGTCCTCTTCCTTGAGGTTAGATAGGTTGGACAGGGTTATGACCGTGTTGGGCGGGTTGTTGGTGGCGTTCACGATGCGGCC
>JAIRZX010000128.1 GCA_031267005.1 Deltaproteobacteria bacterium | reverse complement strand
TTCTTGAAACTTAACCAAAGCCGAATCAAGATGAGGTGAATAGTATTTTGAAATCTCATCGATAGTAAACCCGCATATTGTCGCATATTCTGATTTGAAAGTTATATCCCTTAGATTGTTCATTGCCGAAAATACGGACAACTGGGAAAATTTAGTAATTCCTGTTATGAAAACACGCTCGATAATATCATCACATGATTTCATCGCATTGTAGAACCCGTGGAGAGTACGTGTCGCTATGGCTAGTTCATCAGGATCTGCAAAATTGTTGATTATAGGAGCATCGTATTCATCAATCAGTACTACTATTTTCATCCGGTCCGCGACCAACCCATCATTCATGCGGACCTTTCGGGTGATTATTGGGATTTCATCGTAATGTTCGGAGAGGAATTCAATAGCTTGCCTGAGACTGTTGGCCGCATCCTGCGCTGTAATAGAGAATCCCCTTTTTGTCGCGAATGAATGCAAGAGTTCGGTAAGGCTTCTGTCCAGCAAGGCTGGTTCGTCCCCAAAACCGCTCATGCCAATCCTCAGCACGTGCGAACGGGGCCACTCTCCGTCCTTGCGCAACCTGTCTATCGCCAGTCCGGAGAATAGCTCCTTCCTGCCGACCGCCGCTTCCTCAAGGGTATCGACCAGCAACGTCTTACCGAACCGCCTGGGCCGGGAAAGGAAAATACGCTTGCGAGGGCCAACAAGGAGCTTATGGACAAAATCAGTTTTGTCAACGTAAACGTAACCTTCTTTCCTTAATTCTGAGAAATTGGCAATGTCGATTCCAATTTCCTGGATGTCTGTACCGTCCCCGTCAGTCATTCACGCCTCCGTGTAGCTCAAACAGCCTGGAGACGGGCGTCCGATGGCCGGTCTCCAGTTCCAGGCTATTCTCTGTATATATTATCCCTTATATGGAACGTCAGAATCAAGCAGAATCAAGCGGAAGCAAGAGGCAGCCAGGGGAGGCGGCAATTGCCATGGACTGCCTTTGAAAGACGCCTGAATACGCCAGGATACAATATACAAACAAATATATAACACCTCATGGAGATATCAGTTCACGGGAAGAACAGGCTTCCACCCTGCAGGAAAGCAAACCAGGTGACGGCGTACGCCCGGCCTGGATTGGGGCCCGCAGGCGGCGGCAACGGGGGCTCGGTCAGGCCAATGCGGGGCAGGCCTGGTTCGGGATGCTGTCCGTAAGCCTGGTATTCAGCCAGTCCCCGTGAATTGACACCAAAAGACAGGGCGTGGATACCTTCCCTCGCCTCCTCCCGAAAGGCAGGGTTACCCCTCCCCCGCAACTTCTCATGCCGTCCCCGCGACCCTTGCCGAAGCCCTCGAGCTTGCGGAACGGGCAGCATCAGACCGCTATAGGCCCCTGGCATAGCCCGCGAAGCCGGGCTGAGCGTCCTGGAGCCTCATCGCCTTAAGGGCGCTGGGGATGTCCTGCCTGGACTTGAGGCTGTTGATGGGGGCGGCCTTCCTCCGGGTGAAGAAGAAGGTCTTCGCCCAGAAGCTTATGTCCCCCTGGACAGGCTGGAAGTACAGCCTCCCGTCCTTCACGGAGACGGGCATGAAGAGGCCCTCCTCGCGGATGCGCTCCACGGTCCCGGCCGGGTCCAGGTAATGGTTGAAGTTCTTGTTGAGATACCTGATGTCCTCGGGGCCGACCCCCTTCAAGCGGAAGCTCTCAACCACCACGTCCCTGCCGAGGCCGGGGTCGAAGGCGTGCATCCCCCCCTTTATAGGCCTCTCCGGGTTGTTGGGGATTACCTCCATCATCATGCCGTAGCCTTCGGCTCGCTTCTTCACGGCGAGCCCGGCGGATTCCAGATCCAGCGCAGCGGTCAGGTAGCCCAGGTCCTCGATGTTGTACGAGACGAGATCCCAGGCCCCTTCCAGGACCCGCTTGAAAGCTTCCCTCGAAAGCGGCGAAGGGCGCCCGGCACCGTCCAGGCTGAAGACCTGCCCTTCCATGGCCTTCTGCATGGCCATGTAGCCGTGGTTGTGGAGGCGCCTGGGCGACGCGGGATCAGGCACCCAGCCCGAGGGCCCCTTCTCGAGGCCGTGGAAGGCGGTCTGAACCATGAACAGCAACGACTCCCGGGGGAGCGTTCCCGCCAAGTCCCTGGCCGCGCCCTCGGCCATCTCAGGCATGCCGTCCTCGGGGACAACCAGGAGCATCCTCTGGCGGGCCATGGCCTTCTCCGGATCGACGCCCGACTCCTCGGCGAGCCTCCTTATCTCGTAGGCCAGCTGGAGCATGTGCCTCCTTCCGAGCTCCAACGGCACCAGGCCACCGGCGGGGGAAGGGCCCCCGTCCTCGGCCAGGGCCCTTTCCAGGCGGTCGGGAAGGATGAAGTACTTGGCCCCCATGCCCAGCCGGGTGGCTTCGCCGGCCGCCGTGTGCTCCCAAAAGATCTTACCGTCCAGGACCGCCTTGCGTCCGAGCTCGAAGAGATCCGGGCCCTCGTCCTCCAGGACCCTCCCAGCCGAGGGGGGGCCCAGGCTCTCGCGGCCGGGGTAGGCGTTAAGATCGTCCGCGGCAAGGCCGACCTCTTCCGCGTCCTTAAACGAGGAGAGGCGCGAGCCGGCCAAGCGGATCACGGACTCGATGTAGCTTTCGGGAGATTCCAGGTCAAGTTCGGTCATGTATCTATTCAGCTATTCAGCGGCCCAGCGGCCCAGCGGCCCGGGACGGCCCCTCCTTCATGGCTGAAACAAGGGGCCCCCGCAGGCGAAGGTGACTGCGCTCCGCGCCCGCCCGCAGGGCCGTCCTTCCCGCATGCTGTGTCCAGGCCTCCCGGCGCCGCCTCCGGCAACGTCCGGGACCCTTGCAACATACCAGCCCCATAAGGGGATGATCGAGAGCATTAGAATTTAAGCAGGCGCCTGGGCCCGTACCGGGAACGCCGGCCCCAACGCATCGCAAAACCTGGGCCCGTCCGCTGCCGACCCCAACCCGGGGCGCGGGCGGACGCAACGCCGGGGTCTCACGGCGCCAGGCCCCTTGCCCGGAAGCGCCAATGCGGCCCGCGGCGGGGCGGCCTCCTGGCGGAGGGCAGGAGGGGCAACCGCCGGGGCGGCCTCGCGGGCCCGGCTCAGTCCTCGACCAGGGTCCTGGAGAAGATATCCAGGGCGGCCTTGACCGCAGGGCTGTCGTCGGTCAGGAACGAGGTGGGCTCCCCGTTCTGGTCGGCGTTGTAGATGGCGGCGTCGTCGGGTATGACTCCGGCCAGGACCATGTTCTCCCTGGAGATTATGTCCTTGACCTCGGGGATGAGGTCCCCGCGGGTCCGGTTAACGATAAGGTACTTGTGCTTG
>JAIRZX010000082.1 GCA_031267005.1 Deltaproteobacteria bacterium | reverse complement strand
ATTTCGTTGAAAACCCAGAAACCGAAAATTTTTACCACGGGATTCTCCACGGCTCCCTTCTCTCCGCTGGGTTTAAAGTCCTGAGCGAAGTGCCCGGGGGCGGGGGGCGGCCGGACATCACCTTGTTCCTCCATAACGACGTCTGCGTTGTAATCGAGCTGAAACACCGCCATGTCGGCAAAATCGCGCACAAGGGGGGCGGGGACGGCGGAACCGATCGGGAGCTTGCGGAAACCGCTGCAAGGGAGAAGGATCTGGCCGCAGCCTTAGACGCCGCCGAAGCCCAGATAAGGAACCTGGACTACGCCGGTCCCCACAGGGCCGCCGGTTACGAGGTAATTTGCCTTGCCGTGGCCGTCCGCGGCAGGACCGAGGTCGCCGCGCGTTTCGTCGAAGCCTGAAACCGCCGAAGCCCCGAGACGGCTCCCGGCGCGCCACCCCTCCGCTGCGTTGCGGGAACGCGCGAGCCGCAGCCGGGGCCTGTCGCCGTCAGCCCGGAACAATGGTCCGCTTGTCCAGTTCCCGTTGTCCGGACCGCCCCCGAGCGTCTGTCCCCATCCCGGCGGCTTGGCTGGATGGCGCGAGCCGCGGCCGGGCCCGGCTTCGCCGAGGCGAACAGGCCTGGATAGAGATGCCGCGCCCTTCCCGTTCACGGCGAGGCTAAACCCTCGATAAGCCTCGCGGATCGGCTTAGCGCGGCGTTAAGGCGGCACACCGTCCGCTCCTGACCGCGTAAGCCCCGCGGGGACTCCGGGACGGCCTTCCCGCTCCGTCTTCCAACGCAACCTCCTCGACCTGCTCCTCCTCCGCGCCCCGCTCCTCCTCCGCGCCCAACGCCGTTCCGACCGGACGCCAGCCCGGGTAGGCAACCCGGCGCTGGCGAAGCGGGGCGAAGGGAAAAGAGGCAATCAGGGGCGTCGGCGCGGCTCAGTCTTAACGGCCGAGGGCCTGCCCCCTTCTGCCCCCGGGCTTCCGCCGCTTCCGCATCCGGGAGGAAGCGCCCTCCGGATGCGGACAGGACGCTCGCTCCACGGGCGGATGCATCCGGGGGCCTCCGCCGGGCTCCACGGGCGGATGCATCCGGGGGCCTCCGCCGGGCTCCCCCGTGATCCCGGCCCGGGTTCCAATGGCCTGATCGGCTGATGGGGCGCCGCCGTCCGGAGGGAGGGGGGCCGGCTCCGGGGCCGCGCCGGGGGACGGCGAGGGACCCGCAATGGCGAGAGACCGGCCCGCCCGGGGGCAAGTGACTTCGAGCGCCTTTCCAGATCCGCAAGCCGCCCCCGGAGAGCGCGGGCCCGAGCGCACCCGAAGCGCCGGGGGCTCCGCGAGCGGGGCGCCTTGCTCCCGTGCCAGCCTCCAGCCCCCGGTATCAAGCAGGACGCAAGCGGCCACAAGTTTCAGCAAAGGAGAAGCGGCAGTCCCCGGCCGGAGGGGGGCTGAACAGTTACCGGACGGCAGGGAAAAACCGCGAAACCAGAAATTCCGGCCCCCTCCCCGCCAAGCGGGCATCCGGGCGACATGCAGGCGGGCGCCAGGAGGTTCCGGGCGATTCCGCGTCGTTCAGCGCCGTCCGCTCCCCTAAAATCCTAATCGGGCAGCATCCCCGCCGCCCTCCCGCTTGCCGACCGTCTCCGCCCAGGCGGTCACCCGTCCGGTCGGCCCCCGCGCTCCGGGGGGAGTCACCGCTTCCAGCCTCCCGGAGACTAAGTGAGGCTTTCGCCGTCGGCTTTCCGTGGTACCTTGAACAAAAAAAGTGGAGCGAGTTCCATGCCTGACCAAAATGCCGCGGCTGTTGAGGGAGCTGCCGGCGTCGGGACCTCGGGCCTGACGGGCGCGTTGGAAAAGGCTCTTGACGCGGCCACCGACGGCGAGATGGATATAATCCGCCGCAAGCTCGGGATTGCCTCCCCCGAGGCCCCGTCTGCGTGAAACGGGCGGGCGCCGGGAACGACCGCGACATCTGAAACGGCGCCCGTCCGACCGTTCGCGGAGGACGACCGGTTCGCAATTTCCAAAGTGTCCTCCGCCACTATCCTCAGAATTATCGCCACCCTCCTCGGAGTGTTTATCGTATATAGCCTCACCGACTTGTCCAACGCCATGGAAGCCGGGTTCGCCGACCAGGCAGCCAGGATAACAGGACTGGAAAACAGACTGGAAAACAGGATAACCGGACTGGAAAACAGACTGGAAAACAGGATAACCGGACTGGAAAACAGACTGGAAAACAGGATAACCGGACTGGAAACCAGGATAACCGGACTGGACAACAAGTCTGACGCCAAGATTGACGCGCTGATTCAGACGGTCGCGGGCACGCAGGTTGACATCGGAAAACTTCAGGCTCTCATGACCGGACAGCTTGCGTCCGCCGGGGACACGGAGCGGCCCCGGACCCCGGACGATTCTGCAGGCGCCGGGAACCCCGGCGGGAGCGCCCCGGCCGCCGCCGGAACGGAGCCGCGCCCCTGAGCCGCCGCCGTTCCGCCCGGTGCCCCCGCTCCGGACTGGCCTCGGCAGAGAAACGGTCCACGGCAAATAGAGGAACCTCCCCATCCTCAACCCCGCCCTCATCCGCAACCTCACCTTCAGCCTCCGCTCCAGCTTCGAAGCGGCCGAACTGCATAGGCTGACGTTCTCAGGCAAGCTCCGGTATCCGCGCTTCCCATCGCGCCATGACCCCGGCGCTAGCGGCTCCAGCTTTGGATCTGGGCTCTGAAGGGGACCTCCCAGGCTTTGCCTGAACCGGGGAGGGAGACGCCGTACGGGTTAAACTCCGACCGAGGATCTGAATCACGGCCGGCAGCCAAATCCGTCCGGCGGGTAAATGCGCGCCCGGTACCCCTTCACGGGATAACCGGGCTGGCAGGGCCGGGGGGCACCGATACTGAAATGGATAACCTAAACTGATTTCGGACGGCTCCGGAAGCGGGCTTGGGCCGCCCTCCCGCCCTGCGGGAGGTGGATCGAAGGCAACTCAAGGGATCCCCTCCCCTCGAACTGCGGACAGGCGCTAGAATCCCCCCAAAATCTCCTTGGCGCCGGGGTAGCCGACGGCCGCGAGTTCCTTGAGCATCTCCAGGGCCTGATCCACCGACTCGCGGTCGGAGGGGCTTTCGAGGATCTTCTCCGCGTAGGCGAAGCGGGCGTCGGGATCGCCCAGCGCCCCCGCCCTCTCCCAAAGTTCCATCGCCTTCTCGCGGTCGCGGGGCGCCGCGGCTCCCCCCCACAGGATTCCCGCCAGCATGGACATGGCCTTGGGGTGGCCGAGCCCGGAAGCGAGCTCCAGGAAGCCCACCGCCTCGGATGAGGCCCCGGGCACGTCGCCGAAACCCTCCTTCAGGCACATGGAGGCCGCGCGGAAGGCCCCCTCGGCGTCGCCCCGTGAACCAGCTTCCCTGTACCAGGCGAAGGCTGCCTCCCGGTCCCGGTCGACGCCGTCCCCGGCCTCGTACATGGCGCCGAGCAGGAACGCCGCCCCGGCGTCGCCGGCCTCGGCGGCCTTGGAGAGCCACGCCCCGGCCGCGTCGAAGTCGGGCTCGCAGCCTACGCCCGCCAGGAGCATGAAGCCGGCCGCCCTCTGCGCCTGAACCACCCCGGCGCGGGCGGCCTCGCGGTACCAGAAGAGAGCCTTTTCCGTGTCGGGTTCGGAAAAGCCCTCGCCGGACTCGTACATGGTGGCGAGGTTGTACTGGGCGGCGGGGTTGCCCCGGCTTCCCGCCTCGTAGAAGAGCCGGGCCGCCTCCGGCTTGTCCTGGACCGTGCCGTGCCCCCGGTAGCACATGAGCGCCAGGTTGTACTGCGCGTCCACGAGCCTGCCCCTCGCGGCCCGGCGGAAGTACTCAGCTGCCAGCTTCGGGTCCTCGGCGACGCCGGCCGTCCCCTGGAGGTGCAGCACCCCCAGCTGGTACATGGCTATCAGATCCCCGTGGCCGGCGGCCCTGCGGTACCAGCGCAGGGCCTCGTCCACGTTCCGGGGCAAGGACTCGCCCAGGATGTAGAGGGTCGCCATGTTCTGCTCGGCCGCCGGGAAGCCGGCCTCGGCCGCGAGCGACAGGAGCCTGAAGGACTCGGCCCGGTCGCGGGGCGCTCCCAGCCCGGCGCTCAACAGGTAGGAGAGGTTGTAGCGCGCCTTGGCGTCACCGGCGTCCGAGGCTTTCTTAAGCCACGACGCCGCGAGCCCGGGGTCACGGGGGGCGCCGTCCGTCCCCTCCATGTACATGAGCGCCAGCTCCGTCTGGTCGGCGGCGTCGCCGTTTTCTGCGCCCTCAAGGTATTCCTCGAAGCTTTTGCGGGATTGGCAGATCAAATGTCCCTCCTGACACGAGGCTCTTCGCGTCGGGGCCAAGCCGGCCGCGCCGGTCCGCAGCCGACTCTGCGCACGGGCCATTTTACACGATTCCGCGCGGAATTACAGCGCGGGCCGCGCCGTGCGCAGCCGCCTTTCAGCCTCACCGCCGGGCGCCGTTTCCGGGCGCCCGGCGCGGGGCGCCGGATCATGCAAGAAA
>JAIRZX010000040.1 GCA_031267005.1 Deltaproteobacteria bacterium | reverse complement strand
ACTCAGTGGGCTCCAGCCGCGCCGGGACTATCAGGAGCCCTTCCTCGCGGGTCTGGAGCGCCTGGTAGATCTCGTCGTCGTAGGTGAGCTTCTTCAGGTCCCAGCGCCGGACGCCCGCCTTCTTCAGTATGACGTCCGGGTCCGGCATCTTCAGGAGCTGGTCGGCTATGTCGCTCATGCCCTGGGACTTCCAGAACACGGGCAGGACGCGGGGCGCCGGCTTGGGCTTCGGCTTGGCGGCGAAGAGCCTTTTCAGGAGTCCGGGCATCAGTAGGTGAACCCCCAGGAGGCGCCGCCGCCGTTGCGGCCCGGCGCCGCGTCCCTGGCCCCCAGCGAACGGAACGGGACGCCCTCGGGCCGGGAGTAGAGCCACCTGAGCGCCTGGGTGAGCGCGTCAACCTGGTCGTCGTGGACGCCGGACGGGAAGGACAGGAGCTCGTGCTTGAGTTCCCCCGTCCAGGGGGCGTCGGGCGGGAAGAACACGTCTCCCGCCTCGAAGAACGCCGTCACCGCGTGCGCGCGGGCCCGCTTGGACCCGTCCGGCTTCACGGGGATGAGCCTGTCCAGGCCGTCCACCTTCTTCAGGGTGTCGATCACGGCCGGGCCGTTGGCGGTGTCCTCCACCAGGATCTCCCGGAGTCCCCTGGGGCGCCATTTCGCGGCCATCCCCTTCAAGGCCTGGCAAGTCTCCACGAAGCCCATGCGCTTGCGCACCTGGTCGAGCAGGAACGTCCGGGCCCCCTTCCTGCCCCACACCTGGCCGACGACGAAATCGCTCCCGGACCCGTCCTTGAAAGTCATGTCCCAGCTCATGGCGAGCTTGCCGAACTCGCCGTCGGCGGGTAGATCGGCGTAGTTCCATTCGCGGAACCAGTCCTTGCGGAACACCGCGCCCTCGTCCGGGGTCGGGCGTTGCTGGTACAGCGCCGCGAACTCGTAGGCGCCCATCGCGGCCTTGGTCTGCAGGAGGCCGTCGAGCGGGAACATCTCCGGCCAGAGCGCCTCGCCCGCCTTCCTTTTTTCCCCGTCCGCCTCGGCTATGGCCGGGTAGTTGAGGCACTTCCAGGCCTCGCCTCCGGCGCGGGAGGCCTCCAGGAGGCGCCCGGCGAGATCGCCCTCGTGCCAGCGGGTCTGGATGAGGATGATGCCCCCGCCCCGGTAGAGCCTCGTCCGCAGGACGGAAGCGTAGGCGCTCCAGACGCTGTCGCGGTAGGTGGGGCTGTCGGCGTCCTTCCGGTTCTTAACCGGGTCGTCGGTGATGAGGATGTCGGCCCCGGTGCCGGTGATAGTCCCGGCGACGCCTGCCGACCTGTAGACGCCCTCGCGTCCCACGATTTCGAAGAGCCCGGCCTGGCGCAGGGATTCCGCGTCGCCCTCGGCCCTGCGCCCCTTGGGCACCAGCCGGGTGTCCGGGTAGAGGTCGCGGTAGTCTTCCGAGTCCATGATCCGCTGGACGTCCCGGCTCATGGCCGACGCCAGGCTGTAGTTGTACGAGAAAGAGGGATCAGGGGCCGCGCGGGATCCGAAAACCGCGCCTGCGGCCTTCCAGGGGCGTTTAAAGGCAAACGCCCCCCGAAGCCCCGGCGGGCTCCGGAGGGCGTCCGGAAGGGCCCCCCCGCTCCGAAAAAGGGGCCCCGTGGCAATTTTTTCGGAAAAGAGGCAGTTGTCAGGGGGAAGCGGGAAAATCGACTGGAGGGCCGTTTTCGTGGCTGAGGGGGGCTACTGCTCCGCGCCAGTCCGCGCCGCGTCCTGCAACTCCTTCTCCCTCTTCCGGATGCGGGGTACGAGGACCGTCCATTTTATGATGATAAGGGGGGTGCAGAACGCGGCGATCCCCAGGCCGACAAGTATCAGCTGGTAAGCGGGGTCCATGGCATGCCTCCTTTGCGGGCTATTTCCGTGACGTTGCCAGTTCTAAATACAAGGCAACGACGGACAAGCAGACAGCGGCTAGATAGGCTTTCGCGTTATGCTGGAAGAGGCCTATCAGAAGGGCCCCGGCGGCGGTTGTTTTGCAGATGCTTGCGTATACCAGCAAGATGATGTCGAAACCTTTGTCAACGGTTGCCGACAAGTGCTTGTTCGCAACCTCCTTCGACAGGGGGGTGCCCTAGGCCTCCCGATGGATTGTAACATAACCGGGAGTTATGATTCGCCCGCAACGGGGGCAGAACGCCGCGTTGGAGGACACTTGGGATTTACAGTCGGGGCAGTCTGCGAGGGGCATGGGGGGCACTTTCGGGGGATTGAAGGGTCTAAGGAGAGGGGGGGGCTGAAAAAGCCGGCCTGAAGGCCCTTTTCAGAGCCCCGGCGGGGGGATCTTAACGGCCGTCAAGGATTGTTGGAGGGCTCGGGGGCGGGGCCGTTGGGAAGCGTGAGCTTCCGGGCGGCCTCCATCTTCCGGAAACGGAAGGCGAACACCTTGCGCATGACGACTTCGAAGACGACGCAGAGGGCGCCTATGGCCAGGAAACTGAGTATTACCAGGTAAGCGGCATGCATGATTGTCTCCTTGCCGGGTCAATCCGTCGCGCGGAGGTTAAAAAGCGCGGACAAAACGAAAGCGGCTACTCCTAATTAAACAGGCAACAAGGCTGTTTTGGTCGTTCTGGAACAAGTCCACCAGGAAGGAGCCCGCGCCCCCCTTGTCGCAGATGCTTGACGCGAGCTTGTAGCTCTGGCCGATTTTCTTGTCCCGAAACGCCGCGTCTTCGGTCTTTTTTCTCAGGGACAAGACTTCGCTGTCGCCCCCGGCCTCTTCGGCAATTGTAGCACGGGTTATGGGACGGGCGCACTGCGGGCAGGAGGTGGCCAAGAAGGACAGCTGGCGTCTGCAAACCGGGCACCGGATAGTGTGGGGCATAGGGGTCCTTTCGGGGGTATTGCGCTAGATGAACGTGGGGGGGCAACTTCCGCATGATTGGGCCGAGGTGCGTGGTGTGGTCTTTTGACGCCATCCCGCAATGGGTCGAGGACCGCAAGGCTGGTCCCATCAGGACGGGTCAGCCCGCGCGGAGCGCCAGAAACATCAAGGAGGCGCTATCCGAGCCTGATTGAGTCGAGAAAGTCCGCCCACTCCTGCATCATCCTCCGGCGTTCGGGCAGATGTTCCGCGTGGTTGTACGCCGCCCGGACGCCGTTCCTCTCGCAGTTCGCGAGCTGGCGCTCGATCCAGTCAGGGCTGTAACCCTTCTCGTTGAGCAGGGTGGACGCCATGGCCCTGAAGCCGTGGCCGCATATCTCGCCGCCGCCGAAGCCCATGTAGCGGAGCGCCGCGTTGCTGGCCATGTCCGAGATAGGCTTGTCCTTGGTCCTGGCGCCGGGGAAGAGGTAGCGCCCGCCCCCGGTGAACGCGCGCAGATCCGCCATCAGCGACGCCACCTGGGTCGCCAGGGGCACGATGTGCGCCGTGCGCATCTTCAATTTGGGGGCGGGGATCCTCCAGGTCGCGCCCTCCAGGTCGATCTCGTCCCATTCCGCGTGCCTGAACTCTCCCGGCCTCACGAAGACGTAGGGGAGGATCTTGAGGGCGAAAACCACTGCGGGGAGCCGCTGTAGGACGATATGCGGTCAGGAGCCGCTTTGTGGACGCCGGCTCCAACATGGTGGCCCTGTGCCTGACCTTGGGCGGCCGCAGGGCCCCAGCCAAGTCCCTCGTCACGTCCCGCTCCGCCCTGCCGCTGGCAACGGCGAAGCGGAATAGCTGGCTCAGGAGGCCGCTGACCCGCCTCGCGGTCTCAAGCTTCTCGGCGGACTCGATCGGCCTCAGCACCTGGTTAAGCACGGCGCTCGGGGTTATCTCGTTAATCTGCCTGTCCCCGATCGCCGGATAGCAGAACCGCTCCAGGACGCTATCCATCCGCGCCGCCTCCTTCGGCGTGACCGTCGGCATGAACTTGCCCGTCCACTCCTCCGCCACCCCCTTGAAGGTGTCCCCTCCGGACAGGCTGTGACGTTCCCCGTTGCGGACGCTTTTCTTGAAAGCGGCCGCCCTTTCCTTGGCTTCCTTCAGCCCGGCCTCCGGGTATATGCCGACCGCCTTCTGCGTCCTTTTTCTGTTGAAGACGTACTGGACCCGCCAGGACTTCCTCCCGGTAGGGTAGACTTCAAGGTAAAGGCCCAGTCCCATTCCGTCATACAGCTTGATCGGCTTCAGACCCGCCTTGCAGGCGCGTATTTAGGCATCGGACAGCATAAGCGTCCCTCCTTTGAACTTATGCCGCTATTTAAACCGCTCGTGCGTTCGGATGTCAACGTTTCCCCCCGGCAGCCTTCGGAAAAGAAAAACCGCTTTCGGCCAGCTCCCTGGCCTGGCGAAGAGACACGCCCGGCCATTCCCCAAGGCTTTTCAGATGCCCCTTGCCCAGGTGCGCAAACTTCACCCTCCACAGCTTGGAGCCCCGCGGAGTGACTTTGAGATAAAGCCCGCTGCCGTCATAAGATATATACGGCTTCTGCCCCGGCTCCAGGGACCTGACAAGGCGTTCCGTAAGGTGGTATACCATTCTGGCCTCCGGAGACCGGTATACCATTTTGTATACCACTTGTCCGCGGAAACATACCCGGGCCCCGTGCCGTCCCGAAAAAGCCGAAAAGCCCCGAAAGCTTGCCGGGAAGCATATTTCAGAGCTTCCCGGAAGCCTCGGGGCTTCCCGTAAAATAAAAATGGCGGAGAGAAAGGGATTCGAACCCTTGAAAGCTTATTAGGCTTTAGACGATTTCGAGTCGCCCCCGTTCGACCACTCCGGCATCTCTCCCTATCGGGTGGCTGGAACCCGCCCGCAGTAACCACTAGTATACCATGGAAGGCCCCTCGTACGAAAGCCCCCTGTTCCCCAAGAAAGGAGGGAATAGCCCTTAAGGAGCCGGACGGGCCTTAAGGAGCTGAAAACCCTTCAACGGGCCCTGACTGGAAGACGCCATGCAGGAAAGACCGGACACTGGCTCAATAACAAAAGAAAGGTCAGAAGGCAGTTGCGGCGACTTCTACAGGGGCAAGCATGCACGACAAAAAGGATCACGGCCCGGAATTCCGCGATAGCTGCCTCGTCCGGGCACCGTCGGGGACCGGAGCCTGGCTGGCACCATGCGTTAAGATGATGGCTGCCGAGTTCGGCAAGGGCAGACATCCGGTTCGCGTTTACCCCGGAGAACCTCACGGAGGAGGGGCCCGCTGCCTCCGACCGCCCCCTTCCCTCCCTGTCGGAACGCCCGAGGATTTCACGGACCCTGAAGGCAAAGACGGATCCGCCCGCAACGATGGCGTAAAGGGCCGGTCCGTCAGAGCGTCGCAGGGCCCGGCGCTTCGACAGGCACCAATCGAAACTGAAAAGTCCGGGAAGCCGAGCGACTGAGACAGAGCTAACGGACAGGCCGCGAGGCTCTGGGGGAGGCTCGGCGTGCTACCTTCAAAGTCAAAGGTTGAGGGTACGGCCACTAGGGTTAAGGCCGGCCAGAGACGCCTCAGTTTCGCGCTTTCGAAAAGAGTCGGCTTCCGAAAGCGAGGCTGTCGAAAAGGGCTCGCAGACCTCCCTGATTGCTCTTTCGTGATTCCCCTCCTTCTCGTGCCCATCCCCCGGCAGGTCCCGGCACTGCATCTGTATCACCGCGTCGCCGCAGAGCACCAGGCGCATCTCTATGTCGGGTGATCTCGCCTGACGCGAAAGCCGTCATGGACGTCTGGCCGGCCGGCTGGCCCGCGAAGGAGAAGGTCCGGCTCGCTTTGCAGCTGTTCGAGAAGGTTCCGCCCCAGAATTCGTCGAGCGCCCCCTCGGCCCAGCCGCCGTCGGGGCACCGGAGCTTGGCCAGCCCCCCGCGGGTGAAAGATGGATCGTCGCGTTCCGTCATGACGAAGACGCCGAGGGAGAACGCGCCTGGCGATCCGTTGCCGGGCTTAGCGAAATGCTTGCCGCCGCCATTCCCCGTCTGGGCGGAAGGCTCGAAGCCTCGGGGGACCTTGAAGGCGGCCGGCGATCCTGCCCAGGGTACCGGATCGGTCGTTTGGTCCGTCCACCCGGCGTAGGGACCGCTTGGCGGGGCTGGCGGGGCAGAACAGGCAGCCGCGAGGGCGGCGGCGAGCGCGAAGGCGAAGGCGAGTGCATGGGATAATGGAGATCGGGAAGTCCGCCAGGGAGTCGGCCGAGGCATAAGGTCGCTCCTTTTCGGGGTGGGGGGATGAATGCGGGGCCGAGAGGAAGGCGATCTCACGTCCGGGCGGCCGTCCTTCCCGCCGGTGCGGCACTCCGGCCGCGGCGTGGGCGATCCTCCGGGGCGGGGAGCTGAAGCGGCTCGGGGCGGCCTTCGGCGGCTTGCCGGGGGCCGCGACAGCGGCCCGGAGCCGTCCCGCCGGCCATCAGGCAGTTCCCGGAGGATCCCCGGACCGCTTCCGCCATTCCAGACGTCGGCGTCTGCTCCCGTGAGCCTCCCCCGCCCCGTCGACCAGACGCTGGACTCCCCGCCGCGCTTGCGGCCGCCGCCGGGCCACGCCGCGCCGGACATGCCCCGGAAGCGCTTACCGAGGCGCTTCCCCGCGAGCTCGGGGCCTGAAAAGTTTCAAGACTGCCGCTATGCTTGGAACGCTCTGAATAAATTGTCGCGCGCGCCCCTTCATGACTTCGGAAGGCTTCGCCCTCCGAAGGAGAGGCTGTCGAAAAACGGCTCGCATACCTCCCTGAGGGCGCTTTCGTGATTAGCGTCCTTGTCAGGCCCGTCACCCGGCCGATCCTGGCACAGCATCTGGATTACCGCGTCTCCGTAGAGCACCAGGCGCATCTCCGTGCAAGTGCTCGAGCCTGACGCGAAGACCCTCAGAGACGTCTGCCCCGCCGGCCGGCCCGCGTGCGAAAAGGCCTCGCCCGCTATGTTGCTGTCCGAGAAGGCTCCCCCCCAGAATTCCTCGAGCGCCCCTTCGGCCCAGCCGCCGTCGGGGCCCCTGAGCTTGGCCAGCCCCTCGTGGGAGAAGGAGGGATCGTCGCGTTCAGTCTTGACGCTGACGTTTAGGAAAAACACGCCGGGCGAGCCGTCGCCGGGCTTAGTGAAATGCATGCCGCCGTCCTCCCACGTCTGCGAGGAAGGCTTGAACCCTTGGGGGACCTTGAAGGCGGCCGGGGATGCTGCCCCTGGCACTGGATCGGTCGTCCTGTCCGTCCACCCGGCGTATTTACCGCTGGGCGAGGCCGAGCAGGCCGCCGCGAAGGCGCTTGCGAGTACCAAAGTTACAGTCATGGTGACTGGAGATCGGGAAAGCCGCGAGGGCGCAGGCCGAGGCATCTGGACGCTCCTTTTCCGGTAATCTGGTCAGAGAGTGGCCGGCCCGCCGGGCTGTTTCATCGGCCTTTGGCACCTGATGTAAGGGGCATGGCTTCCGGCCCAAGTTTAACAAACGGGCCCTTTTGTGTGAAATCAGCCCCTTGCCCAAGGCATCCCCCCCATTGTGAGGTTCCCAGATTTCTATGGAGGGGTGGCGCTTGTCACCGCGCAATCGAAATGTCCGGCTTTTATCCACAATCAAAATGTCATGTGCCAGCATGCCAGCATGCCAACTTGCCAGCGGCGGGGCCGGGGGCACCCCCTCCCGGCCCCCGCCGTTGGCATTAAAATTGCGTTAACAAGATGGTATAAAAATTGCTAGAAACTGGTGTAGAGCAGTTTGCAACCTTCTCTAGTCCTTCTTAGGGAGCA
>JAIRZX010000013.1 GCA_031267005.1 Deltaproteobacteria bacterium | reverse complement strand
TGACGGAATTAAATCTAGTTCCTGAAAAATTCCATGGAGAGTGGAACTACACTTTGTATAACAAATAATCGAACAATGTTTAAATTACTTGTATCATTAATTATTGAACGAAGCCTTAGTTTATTTAAAAGCCCTTCTTCGCTCATCTTGAGTTCAATAGCAGTGTGGGTTATGAAAGGAGCGAAATACGTCTTGAGCTCTTCATGAGTGTAGCCCATGAAAGCGCTGAATTCTTGAAAAAGGGAAATGTCCAGAAGGTTGTTGAGCCTGGAAAACACGCCAATCTTGGAAAACTTAGTGACTCCGGTAATGAAGGCGAACTTGATGTGCTCTTCTTCAACTTTTATCTGCGTATAAAAATCTTGCATGACGATCCGCGTATCCACAAGCAAATTATTGTCAGTTGCTCGTTTATCCCTGCCGATAATGTTAATGACGGGAGCGTCGTACTCATCCAAAAGAAGGACTGCCTTTTGGCCGCTCGCCTCATGGACGTCCTGAAAAAGACAAGAAAATGCGTCAGCGCAATCTTCCCCGCGCAAAGAAACCTGATGCCGCTTAGCAATTATTCCAAGACGCCTCATGATTCTGTTTTGCAAAATTAAAGTGCTGTCGCTGCCAGCCACAGCTGACATGTCCAGCCTAATGACAGGGCAAGCTACAAAGTTAGGTGTGCACATATCTTTTTCGACCGCAAGGCCCTGGAAAAGATCTTGGCGCCCAGAGTAGAAGGCATCGAGCGTCCTCACAGTAAGGGACTTGCCGAAACGGCGGGGCCGGGCGCAAAAGATGAACTTGCCAGCGTTCTCCAGGTCAGCGATATACTTCGTCTTGTCAACGTAGACTCCCTGTTTTTCCCTCAGGTCTTCAAAGTCCGCCAGCCCTAGGGGAAGAACGGGTAAATCCTGGGTCATTTGGTTCGCATTCCGGCTTTGGGCCTTCAAGATAGTTGAGGCGTCAGTATTGTCTTACCTATTTATACAACATTCCTTACTTTTTATACACCATTCCTTACTTTCGATCAATTCTTCTCTTCGCGTTTAAATTGGTTTTCGGAGTTGCGGCCCCAAGTGCTGAATCAAGCATGGCCAACTATCGCGCTGCCGAAATCCACGGTTTCGGACGGACCGGAAGCGGCTAATCTTATGCCGCCAACGGCCAGCGGCTTGGCAGCTGGCCAATTACATGCCCGCAACGGCCGCGGCCAGGATGGACTCCGCCGCCTTCCCCCAACAACAAACAGGTGCCGCCGTCAAGGAACAGGTACCGCGCGAGGATCGGCATTTACCGCAACATGATTAGCCGCTTCCACAAGGACGCCAAGAAGCAGGATTGGGAAACTCTTCGCCTGGATCGGCCAATAGCTCGCTGGAAAGCGCCTCAAGAAAAAGAACACCCGGAACATGCTCAGCGAGGGAAGGCCCGCCAACAGCTCCAAGGACCTCCATAGGACGACCGGGGACCTCTTCGCGCCCGCACATGAGTATCCCGGGCGAGCCCGGGCTTGACGGTTGCTCCCCCCTCCGGCGCCGGGAACGTCGGGAGGGGCGAAGTGATGCCCCCCGCGTCTTCAAACCCAAGCCGGAGGGCGTCGGCAAACACGTCATGCGCTCCTCCATCGGCTCGACGGGCCATGGGAGGCGGCCGACCGCAGGCGGCGATGCAAGCCTCGGCGGACACGGCATGCGGCCTCTGCGGGAACTGCGGGAACTGCGGGAACTGCCTGAGGGCGGGAAGGAAGGGCTCCGTCGCGGGTCCCAGGCAAGAGATGATGGCCGCCCCAGGGACCCTTTATGCCCCGCGCCAGACGACCGCCCCCCCGCAGGGGCCGGAGTCCCGGCCCAGCGGGAAGGACGGCGGCCCCGCCGGAGTGACCGGCGTCCGAGTCTCCCCGGGGACTTGCCCGCGCCTATCGGGCAGTCTGGCAGCCTTCCGATCGGAGAATGCCCCAAACGTCGAGCGGCGCACGGTCATGCCGACGGGGAGTCCAAGGCCTTGAACCGGGTACGGGCCGGGACGGAGGCAGTGACCTCGCGGTCAAGAGCTACTCCCAGCGCTCCCAGGGGGCTTTCCCCTTAAGGCGTCTGCCCCCCCGTCCCTCCTTCAGTAAGCCCCCGCCCTGCCCCCCCGCCGCTCACATAACAGACGCCCTCCCCGCCCCGCCGTTCCTCCTTCCTGAACCACCGCCTCGGGCGGCCCTCGGAAAGCTTCGGAAAGCGAGTTACGGCCGGGCCGTTCCCGCCCGGAAACCCGCCCCGGGCCAAGGCGGAAGGGGGGCTTGCAAACGGCGGCGCTCCCCTATAGTATTGGCCATATAATAATTTGACACCACGCGGAAGACCGTTTCGAAAAGCGCCGCACGGCGCAAGGAGCAACCCCATGGCACCGCCGGATCTAAGCGCCCTCCCCGGGATCCTGGAAAGCCGCCCGCCCGAGCCGGGCGAACTCCTGCCGCTCCTTACGCTCATCCAGGGCCGCTGGAGGTGTCTGCCCGAGGAGGCCTTGAAAGCCGTCTCCGCGAAGCTACGGGTTCCCCTGGCCCGCGTCTTCGCGGTGGCCTCCTTCTACAAGGCGCTCTCCTTCACACCGAAAGGGGAGCGGCTCGTCCAGGTTTGTTGCGGGACGGCCTGCCACCTCAAAGGCAGCCAGGCCGTGGCCGGGGCAATGGAGAAATCCCTGGGCGTCGCGATGGGCGGCACCAGGGAGGACGGCAAGGTCACCCTGGAGCCTGTCAACTGCGTGGGGGCCTGCGCCCTGGCACCGGTGGTGATGCTGGACGGAGCCGTCTTCGGGAAGGTGAACCCGGCTGCGGCGGCGAAACTGCCTTTGGGAGCCTGACGCCCCACCGCCTCTTCCGTCCCGCAGGCCGTTTCCTCGACCCGCTCCCAAGCCCGTTTGTCTGCGGCCCTTGCCCCCTTGCCCCCTTGCCCACGGCGTCAGCCTCCGGGCTCAGTTCCCAGTTCCCCGCCCCGCCTTCAATCCCCGCCGCCCCCGATCCCCGCATCCCGGCGGCGTCCTCATTTGCCCTCTCCCGGCGGCGTCCGCACTTGCCACATCCCGGCGGCGTCCGCACTTGCCACCTCCCGGCGGCGTCCGCACTTGCCCTCTCCCGGCGGCGTCCGCACTTGCCCTCTCCCGGCGGCGTCCGCACTTGCCCTCTCCCGGCGGCGTCCCCGCCCTTATGCCTTCCGGCCTCCGGTAGCGGCGCTTGGGCTACCTGGCCCTTTTTCCGACCGCATCGCATGATTCTCCTCGCCCGGCCGTTACCACAGGCCTGGCTTCCCGGATCCGCCTGGGCCCGTCGGCCGGCGGGAAAGGCGGCGTATGCGCCTCAACAGCATCGAAGAGCTCCGGGAGCTGCGCCGCAGCCTCGCGGAGGCCCCCGCGCCGGAGCGGCGCCTGTGGGTCTGCGGAGGGCCTGGCTGCCTGGCCTCGGGCGCCCTGGACGTGTTCAGGGCCGTGGAGGCCGCCTGCAGGGAAGAAGGCTTCTCCGACGGCGTCCGCTTCAGGGCGGATCTTTCCGGCTGCCTGGGCTTGTGCGAGCGCGGGCCCCTGGTCGAGGTCGAGCCCGAGGGCTGGCTGTACGGCGGGGTAAAGCCCGGCGACGCCCGCGAGCTCGTGCGCGAGACCCTGGCGGGCGGCCGGTTCGTGGAAAGGCTCGCGGCCGACCCGAAATGCCGCGAAAAGGACTCCATCGCTTTCTATCTGCCTCAGAAACGGCTCATAATGGGCCGTTTCGGACGCACCCGCCCGGAGAGCCTCACGGACTACCTGGCGGCCGGGGGATACTCGGCCCTGGAACTCGCGCTCTCAGAGCTGGGGCCGGAGGAGGCCTTCCGACGCGTGGAACTCTCCGGGCTCCGCGGCCGCGGCGGCGGGGGCTTCCCCGCGGGCCGCAAGTGGAGGGCCCTGAAAGAGGCCCGGGGGAGGCCGCGCTACCTTATAGCCAACGGAGACGAGGGGGATCCGGGCGCCTTCATGAACCGCGCCCTGATGGAGGGGGACCCGCTCTCAGTCATAGAGGGCATGACCATAGGCGCCTTCGCCATGGGCGCCGAAGAGGGCTTCGTCTACGTCCGCCACGAGTACCCGCTGAGCGTCGAGAGGCTAAACGGCTGCGTTAAGGCCGCTGAGGACATGGGGCTTTTGGGGAGCCGCATCCTGGGGCTGGACTTCGGGTTCCGCCTCCGGATAGTCGAAGGGGGCGGGGCTTTCGTGTGCGGTGAGTCCACCGCCTTGACGGCGTCGATAGAGGGCCGCGAGGGCCAGCCCAGGGTCAAGTACGTGCGCACCACCGAGGCCGGGCTCTGGGAGAAGCCCACGCTGCTCCAGAACGTCGAGAGCTGGGCCAACGTCCCGATGATAGTCAAAAACGGGCCGGACTGGTTCAGGGAGACCGGCTCCGCCGAGAACCCCGGCACCAAGGTCTTCTCCCTCGTCGGCAAGGTGAGGCGCACGGGCCTGGTCGAGCTCCCGCTGGGCTCCTCGGTCGGCTCGCTCGTGAACGGCGCCGGGGGCGGGGTCCCCAAGGGCAGGCGCTTCAAGGCGGTGCAGTCCGGTGGCCCGTCCGGAGGCTGCCTGCCGGAGTCGGCCCTGGAGCTGCCCCTGGACTTCGACGCCCTGGCCGGGGCCGGGGCCATGATGGGCTCGGGCGGCTTAATTGTAATGGACGATCTGAGCTGCCTGGTCGACACCGCCCGTTACTTCACGGCCTTCCTGTCCGGGGAGAGCTGCGGGAAATGCGCCCCCTGCCGCGAGGGGCTCCCGGTCATCCTGGAAGTGCTGACGGACATGACCGAGGGCCGCGCCCGCGTGGGGGACACCGACTTCCTGGAGTCCCAGGCGAGGATGCTCGCGGCGACCGCGCTGTGCGGGCTGGGCAAGAGCGCCGCTAACCCGGTGCTTTCGACCCTCCGCTACTTCCGCGAAGAGTACCTGGAGCACGAGGGCGGCTTCTGCCGCTCCGGCAGGTGCAGCGGCATGTACCTGCCCGTCGTGGACGGAAAGGCCTGCCGCGCCTGCGGGGCCTGCCAGAAGGCCTGCCCCGCCGGCGCCGTGGAAGGGTCGGGCAAGGAGCCCAGGCGCGTGGCGGCCGACAAGTGCGTAACCTGCGGGGCCTGCCTAGCCGCCTGCTCCTTCGAGGCGGTCAAGGCGCGGCGCCGCCCGGAAGGAGGCCCCGATGCCCGGACAGCTTGAAACCCCGCGCCCCGGAAACGGGCGGGGGCCCGGGGCGCCCCCGGCCTCGCCGCAGCCTGAGCCCCCGCGCAGCGCAACCCCCCTCCTGGTTGAAGGGACCGTAAACGGCATCAGGATTTCCGTTCCCAAAGGCACCACGCTGCTCCGGGCCGCGCGGTTGTGCGGGGTCGAGATCCCCACCCTGTGCCACCACGAGGGGCTCCCCCCCGAAGGCTCGTGCAGGCTCTGCGTGGCCGAGATCCGCGGCCAGCTCGCCGTTTCCTGCATGTTCCCCCTGCGCGACGACGGCTTCAAGGCCTTGACGGACACCCCGGCCGTCATGGACGCGAGGCGCTACGTCCTGTCGCTTTTGATAAACCGCGCCCCCAAGGCCCCGAGGATAAGGAAACTCGCTGACGAATACGGCGTCGCCCCCGACCCCCGCTTCATGAAGGACCCGGACGGATGCGTCCGTTGCGGCCGTTGCGTCCGCGCATGCCGCGCGAACGGCCCCGAGGCCATAGCCTTGGCCGGCCGCGGCTTCGGCCGCTCCGTGACCGGGCCCTTCCGGAAGCCGCCGGAGGCCTGCATCGGCTGCCTCGCCTGCGCCCTGTGCTGCCCCACGGGCAAGATAACCTTCGCCGAGAAGGACGGGGCGAGGAGGATCTGGGACCGCGAGTTCAGCCTCGCCCCCTGCCCCGAGTGCGGGGCGAGGGTCTTTACCGCCGAGCAGATAGCCTTCTACGGAGGCTCGGCCTCGGCCGCGTGCCCGTCGTGCAGGAAAAAGCTCATGGCTTCGGAGCTTAAGAAGGCCGCCGCCTACGAGGCCCCCGACGGGCTTCCCCTCCCGTGACCGGCGTAAGCTCCCTTCCAAGGGCCGCGACCCTCCCCCTGCCCGCCCGCGTCCGCGTCCGCCGGAGGCCGCCCGAGGCCCGTCCGAGCGCGCGAGGGCCCTCCGCGTAAGCACGAGGCGCTCCCGCGTCCGTCCGAAGCCTCTTCCGGGGGGCTGGCTAGCCTTGCCCGCGTCCGCCCCTGCCCAACCAGGCCCGGTCCAGCCCCCTCCCCCGCCGCTTCCCCCGCGCCGGCCCGGGCTCCGCCCGGCGCACTTCCCAGTTCCAGAAGCCGTTTCCCGCCAGGCCGGCCGTTAACCGCCGTCCGTGCCTCGAGCTTGAAGCGCCCGAAGCTACGGCTGGAACCTGGTCCGCCGGAACGCCAACGGGTTCAGCCGAAAGGACCCGAAAAAGGACCATAAAGGACCATAAAGAACCATAAAGGACCATAACAGGCACCTTAAAATGACCTAAAGGGATCCGAAAATGGCCGAAAAGGCCGGAAGGGACCTTAAGGGGCCGGCCACCCCCCCCGCCAGAACCCAAGCACAGTTTTCCGCCGAAGGCGATCCCGAAGACGCCTTTCCCCGCGCAGAGCGCACAGCCCCTAGACCCTTCCGGAGCGGGTAGCCCCGGACTGACGACCCAAGAGACCTTTCATGCCCCCCGCGCCGACCCGGTGCGCGGAGGGCGGGGACGCCGCCTCAGGCGGCAAGATCCTTCACGAAGGAGGAAACATGAGCGAGTTTTTCAAGGCCGCCGCCGAGTGCTCTATCTGGAAGGACGAGGCGGGCCACCTTATCGACAAGGCCAGGAAGGAGGGGATCTGCCTCGCGTGGGACCGCCTGGAGAAGCAGACCCCCCAGTGCAACGTCTGCGACATGGGGCTCTCCTGCGCCAAGTGCGTGATGGGCCCCTGCCGGATCATACCGGGGCTGGACCGCGACAAGGGAGTCTGCGGGGCCGGCGCCGACCTGACGGTCGCCCGCAACTTCGGGCGCTTCGTGGCGGGGGGATCGGCCGCGCACTCCGACCACGGGCGCGATCTGGTCGAGGTCCTCCACGAGGTCGGCTCCGGCGAGGCCCCGGGCTACTCAATCCGCGACGAGGCGAAGCTCAGGCGCATAGCCGCCGAGGTGGGGGTGGACGCCGAGGGCGAGGCCCCGGCGGTGGCCAAGCGCCTGGCGGAAAGGCTGGGCCAGGACTACTCGAGCTTCGGCCCGGGTCTCGCGTTCCTCTCCAGGGTGCCCAAGGCCCGCCGCGAACTCTGGGACCGCCTTGAGATAACCCCCAGGGGCATAGACCGCGAGCCTGTCGAGATGCTCCACCGCACCCACATGGGCGTCGACTGCGACCCGGTGTCCCTGTGCCTGCACGCGGCCCGGGTGTCTCTGGCCGACGGCTGGGGCGGGTCCATGAGCGCCACGGAGATCTCCGACATCATCTTCGGAACCCCCGCGCCGGTGAAGACCCGCGTCAACCTCGGCGCCATCAAAAAGGACATGGTCAACATCCTGGTCCACGGGCACAGCCCCGTGGTCTCGGAGATGATCCTCCTGGCCGCCGCCGACCCGGCCAACGTGAAGGCCGCGAAGGACAAAGGGGCCTCCGGCATCAACGTGGCCGGGCTGTGCTGCACCGGGAACGAGCTCCTCATGCGCCGCGGGGTGCCGCTCGCTGGCAACCACATGATGACGGAACTCACCATCATGACCGGGGCGGTGGAGGCCATAGTCGCCGACTACCAGTGCATCATGCCGTCTTTGACCGACGTCGCGGCCTGCTTCCACACGAAGTTCATTACCACCTCCGAGAAGGGCCACTTCCCCGGGGCCGAGCGCTTCCACTTCACGCCCAAGAACGCCCGCGAGCTCGCGGGCAAGGCGGTGGCCATAGCCGTCGAGGCCTTCGGCAGGCGCGACCAGGCCCGCGTGGACATCCCCTGCGAGCCGGTGGACATGCTCTCCGGCTTCTCCAACGAGGCCATCCTGGGGGCCGTGGGCGGCACCCCGGGACCGCTGGTGGACGCCATCAAGGCCGGCTCCCTCCGCGGGGCCGTGGGCATCGTGGGCTGCAACAACCCCAAGCTCCAGCAGGACCACCACCACGTGACCATGGCCAAAGAGCTCATCAAGAAGGACATCCTGGTGCTCGTGACCGGCTGCGCCACCGGGGCCATGGGCAAGGCGGGGCTCCTCATGCCCGAGGCGGCGGAGCTGGCCGGCCCGGGACTCAAGGGCCTCTGCCTGGCGCTGGGGATACCGCCGGTCCTGCACGTCGGCTCCTGCGTCGACAACTCGCGCATCATCCACCTCTGCGCCGTCCTGGCGGACGCCGTGGGCGTGGACATCGACATGCTCCCCGTGGCCGCCTCGGCCCCGGAGTGGTACTCCGAGAAGGCGGCGGCGATAGGCCTCTACGCCGTGGCCTCGGGCATCACCACGCACCTGGGGCTCCCGCCCATGATCCTGGGAAGCCCGACGGTCACCGGCCTCGCGGTGGACGGCCTCAAGAAGGCCGTGGGCGCGGCCTTCATCGTGGAGCCGGACCCGTTCAAGGCCGCGGCGGCCCTGGACGCCCACATCGCGTCGAAGCGCGCCGGGCTGGGCCTCCCTGCGGGGAAGGAGGGAAGCGATGCCGACGCCGCCTAAAACCGTCTCCGTCTCGCCGTCGCGCTGCATAGGGTGCCTGAACTGCGAGCTCGCCTGCGCCTCGCGCGACTGGGCGAAGCTCTACCCGGCTCCCGCTCGCATAAGCCTCGTCTTTTTCAAGGACGGGGCCAAGATCCCGCTCACCTGCTTCCAATGCGACAACGCCCCCTGCCTCTCGGTGTGCCGCACGGGGGCGCTTTCCCGCGACTCGCGGGGCGTCGTGGCCTCGGACCCCGAAAAGTGCATCGGCTGCCGGGCCTGCTCCGCGGTCTGCCCCTTCGGGAACGTCGTCTACTCCCAGGCGGCCCGCGCCGCCGTGAAGTGCGACCAGTGCGACGGCGAGCCCCGCTGCGCGGCTGCCTGCCCCTCCGGGGCGCTCCGCTACATCGAGGACATAGACGCCGTGAAGGCCAAGAGGGAGGCTTTCGCGAGGAGCCTCAAGGACACCGCCGAGGCGATCTGACCTCTTCGCCCGTCCGGTCCCCCTCCGAAGGAGCCCGAGGCGCCCTCTGAAGGGGACAGAGGCACCCTCTGATGGAGCCCGAAGCTCCCTATGAAGGGGCCGGAAGCTCCACCTGTAAGGATCGAGCTGAAAAGCGAAGGCCCCTCTCCCATCGCGGGAGGGGGGCCTTCGCTTTTCTGGGCTCCGGAGGCTGGACGGACGTCAGAAGGGATGCTGGAACACGGCATTGTCTGACGCGAAGGTCCAAGGGGAGGGAAAAAACGGTACTGCTAGGCGATCAAAAGCCCAGCTGGCGCGGAAGTTAAGGGATTGCCGGGCGCGGGAGCGTCCAGCGGTCGCGGGAACGCTGGCCAGCCGGGCGCGGGAGCGTCCGACCGGGCGGGGAAACGTCCAGCGGCGCTCGAGCCAGGGGAATGCCGGACGCGCGAAGGGGCTTCAGTCCGTAGACGCCAAGAAAATTATTGATTCACCTGTGAAAAATGTATACGTTCACGGGCCTGGCCAGGCGGGCTAGACAACACCCTGCCCTTGCCGTGACCGTAGCATCTGCTCACATGGCAGCAGGTGTCGGAGAAAACCGACCGCCCCGCCAACACCTCTGTTCTTCCGTCTCCAGACACTTCCTTTCCAAGCGCCCCAGCTCTCCCTTGCTGACCTACCAGGCCCTCCTCCGTGAGCCCGCTACCTTCTTGGCCCCCCACCCCCTCGTGAACGGATACGCGCCGCGAGAACCATTTGCGGTTGGTTTGCCGACACTCTCTTGGGGACCTATGAGGGCGGATGAGGGGGGGAGAGTTTTCGCAGTGGTATTAATGATTTGATTTCACTGCGAAAAGCCAGCACCCCCTACGAAGTCGAATGCTTCATGAGGGAAGGAGTGGCCATAGCTCCCCCCGTCGATTCGAGCGTATCCGTTCACGGGCCCAAGGGAGGGGGAGTCCTGTGTCAGGCTGGAGCCGGGCCTCAGTTTTGATGGAGGCAGCCCCTGGAGGCTGGCCTCGGTTTTGGTGGAGGCAACCCCTGGAGCCGGGCCTCGGTTTTGGTGGAGGCGGCCCCTGGAGCCGGGCCTCGGTTAAGTTGGAGGCGGCCCCTGAAGCCGGGCCTCGGTTTTGGTGGAGGCAGCCCCTGGAGCCGGGCCTGGATTTTCGCTGTCCAGTGGCGGCGAGCCCGGTCCCAGCCCGCTCAGCCTCCGGGCGGCAAGCCGCAGAGCTTCGCCTTTCCCGCAGGCGCCGCGAGAAGCGCCGGGCAGCCAGCGGAAAAGGGGTCCTGGCGGCACTCAAACGATTCCGGCGAACAGGCGAGTCCCTCCGGAAGGGCGCTCGTCTACCCCAAGCCGTCCCCGGGGGAGGGCGGGGGAGGTTCGCATG
>JAIRZX010000528.1 GCA_031267005.1 Deltaproteobacteria bacterium | reverse complement strand
CTTGGAGGATTGAAGCTACCTAGAAGATTTAACGGCCCTTGTAACGACATGAAAACACCTCCGAGCTGTCCTGGGAGGCATTATACCACAAGATTCTGTTTTTGCTCTCATTTTTTATGTTGCACCCCCGGTATTGACAAACTGGACGCATTCCGCTATTTTAAAAAACGTCAACCCTTTACGCCAAAATGCTTTTTCCCGACGTGAGGGTTGTCCACGCCGAAAGGCCGATTGACCCTTTCGCACCGTCAGTGCCGCTCCGGCCCGCCCGGTTTCCTCGACTCCCGTCCTTCACTCCACCCAAATCCATAACTTGTTCAGCGCTATAACCGCATCCGCTTTCCGTTGCCGCCGACGCGGGCGGGGCGGGGCCGTCCGTAGCGCATCCAACAGTCGGCGGCGGCCTCAAGCCCCCGCCGAACACGGGATACTCCTGCCTCCGACCGGCGCTTGGCCGTCCGGGGTCAGGCCAGTCTGGGTGCGGCGCGTGCCGCTCCGCCCTTAGACCCCCGGCCTCCGGGAGCTCCCGTCTGGACCAAAGTGGGAAGGCTGTGGAAAGCTGCTTGCGTCGCGCAACTGAGTTGAGGGCAGCGCGCCGTAACTGTGCCTTTCAAAATGGCATAGTTAATGCATCTCTCTCTCTCCCTCTCTCTCTCTCTCTCTCTCTCTCTCTCAAGAAGGGGACGCCGTCAGCTTCATAGCCTGAACATAAGCCGGGGCATTTCAGCCTCGCTTTTCATCCGCGCCCTGTCTCGCTTCGGCGAGACAGGGCTTTTTTTGTCTCCTGATGCCCCGGATCGGGGACGCTGACCTCCATACGGCTCGTTCCGGGCTTCGCGGCGGCGCGTCGGCTATCGCGAGGATGACCGCGCAGCCCTCCCGGAGCACCAGGCGGGTCTCGGTTATCCGCTCTCCGCCTGCCCTGCCCTTAGCCGCGCTGCCGGCGCCGGTGAACTCCGCAGCGGAAAGCTCCTGGAAATCGAGCGGGCGGTGCTGGCCCTCCACGCCGAAGGCCTTGCCGACGGACTTCCAGAAGAGTTTCATGGCCAGAGAGCCCCGCCTGGACGGGGGGGGGCAGTTTCGACGTGAGATCGTCCTGGGTATCGATCAGCCGGAGTGAAATCTCGATGCTGGCGAACCTGTCGGTCCGGGGCGAGAGCTTCCCGAGCCGCAACGGGATGGACATACCGGACGGCATCGCGCCGCTGTTTTTAAAACCCGGGGGGATCCTGACGGTACCCCTGACCAATCCCCAGCCCGGCAGGAGCAAGGAGACGCGCTTCTTCCACTTGACGCAGATGGTCTCGGGATTGGCTTTCCGGGAGTTTCCCGGGCGAGGCGGCATGGCAGGTGTCTCCATTTCGGTTTGGGCGCGGAGCTGCAGGGGCCGGGGGCCCCGGGAGCGCCGCCGAACTTCGCGGGAATGCCTGCCGGACAACTGGCGGACCGAAGCCAGGGCGTCGTTTTCCGGAGGCGATGCTGGCGGGTGAAGGTCGGCGGAAGTGGCCCGACGTCCGCGCGCGGCAGGTTCCTGGATCGCCCGGGACGCCTCGGCGCCCCCGGCTTGGCGGCGTCGGCGTCCATGGCGAAAGAGGATTTCTGACGAAATCCGGCGGGCGCGCGAGGCCGCTCGCGGAACTCCGGACCAGGCCGACAGCCTGGCTGCCCGTAAAACGCAAGGGAAGGTATTCCTTGATGAAGAAAATGCAACAAATATTGCTGATAGCCAAATCTCCGGCTCTCCGGCTCTCCGGCTCTCCGGCTCTCCGACGGCAAACGCGCTTATGGCCTCCTGGAAAGGCGGGACGCGGCCATCCCGCGAGACTCCAGGGGAATTCGGGGGCGTTGAGGCGTGGTGCTCATGGACCGTCTCGGTATGGGTCAGCTTAGCCCCCTCACTTTCGCCCCCGTCGAGAAGACGAAGGGCAACGGCAAACGAAGCGCTGAGAAATTGGCTTTCGCTAAATTTAGAAACCGGAGCTTGCCGACAAAATTTTTGAAGCGCCCGTTCACGTTTGATACGGTGCGACTCCCGTGCACCCAGTCCCGCCGCCCGGACCGGACCGGACCGGACCTGGCGGACTCCGGTCTGGCCGGACTCCCCAAGGCGGACGCGCCTTCCCGTCCCGCAAACGAACGAGGAATATGGACGTGGTTTTCCATTGAGAAAACGTTCAGAATCCTCGGCGGCTGTCCTGCAACCAATTCGGTCGTTAACTCCGGCGAAAGCAACTGGAACGGTATAACTAACGGTATTTGCCAGGATGTCGATAGTTCCGCGAGAGCGTAGCTGAAGAGCCCTGCGACGGAAAAGCTTGTCGGGAGCAACTTGCCCTCCGGAATTCCCGCGAAAAAATTAGACGCTGGCGGGCTGGGATGGCCCCTGATATTCCGTCAAAGCTTTCGGAGTGTGCGGCAGTCAGAGTTTTCGGAGCCCCCCCAATAATTTCCGGGCCCCATGGAACAATCTGACGGCGCCGGGGATGGGGCTTATCCGGTAGATCGCTCTGGCATATTTCGGAGGCTCCGTTTTAAGCTGCAGGGGTCTCCTTCGCGCGGCCCCCCCCCGTCAAGGACGCGGTCGGGCTCGAGGAAGTATCCCGTCCAATTCGATGAGGTCTAGCGGCACGGAGTTCAGGGCCATAAGAAGTACGCGAAACGCAAGCCATGGCGGCTTGCCGGAAGCTCAGGACATGCGGTGTTCGCGATGGCATGCAGTAATTTTTTTGCATCTCGGCATGTGCAGTCTTTCAAGACGTTCGAGTTTTCGCATACTGTTGGTTAGGTTTCGGTGCGAGTCGATGTTGACAACTACGCTACCGTGATCTATATTTGCGAGTCCTGGCTCAGAAATCCCATGGTCGGATTAGCGGCGCGGGCCGCGCAGCGGGTGAACCGACGGCGCCGAGCCTTCCCTGCCGCGCGCGGCCAGGCGCCGAAGCTGACAACGGAGACGTGATGGAAGCGCGAAACGCAACAAGCATCGGGCTGGCTTTTCCGGGCGGCATTCCCGGCGAGGGGAAAGCTCTCCATCATTGCATTTCTGGCATGATTTATGCATCTCTCTCTCTCTCTCTCTCTCTCTCTCTCGTTAGGAGGGTATCGGTTTAATCCCCGCCCGGCTTGCCGCAGCTCCGCCCGCCCGTTCCTTCCGGAATCGGCGGGATTTTTTGTCCCGTCCGAGCTTCGGCTTGGAGGCATAGTCCCGAGCCCAGGCGGGAGCCGGGGTACGCGGGGCGTAATCGCCGCCTCGAATTCGGCCGCAGAAGTCAGCCGCGCCTCAGGCTCCCTCTCCTCGTCCCCTGCCTCACGCTTTGCCATGAAATGTTTTCACATGCCCCGGCCATGCGCAATTACTCTTAAGGAAAGGAAAAGTTTTCGGTTTCAAAAATGAAACCGCCGTGTCCGTGACGCTTTCGCAGGGCTAAAATGAATTGCCGAAAGCCTGGCTCCGGAGCGGCGGGCGGAAAGGAAACTGAAATGATATTCCGTTTGGAACGCTGGCAACTGTCGCGCCCGGGGGCCAGCCGGGCCCTTGCGGCCGCTTCACTTGCCTTGGCGGCAACGGCCCTGTCCTTCGCCGGGGCCGCTATCCCCGCCCTCGCGGAGGGTTTCGCCATCTACGACTACGGCGCGAGGGGATCGGCTTTGGGAGGAGCCATGGTCGCTAGGAAGCCGGACCCCTCGGCGGTGGCGCACAACGCGGCGCTTCTCACACGGCTTCCCGGAACGCGGGTCATGGCAGGCTTTACCGTCATAGCGACCAGGGGCGACGTGGTGACCAGTTCGCAGGGGCGGGAGGGGGTAACCCACACGAAGAAGGCGGCCTACTTCATCCCCCATGCTTATTTCACGAAGCAGTTGAGCGAAAGGTGGTTTTTCGGAGTAGGCGAATTCAGCCGTTTCGGACTGGGCAACCAGTATCCGGACGGCTGGCCGGGGCGATACAACGTCTACGACATCTACCTGTTAACCTCGTCGCTCAACCCATCCCTCGCGTTCAAGGCGACGGAGAAGCTTTCCCTCGGCGCGGGGCTCGAGCTCGTTTACGCGTCCCTGGACATGAAGAACAAGCTCCCGTTCCCCGCCCCCGGCGTGGCGGAAGTGGACGTGCGGATAGACAAGGCCGAGGATCTCGGTTTCGGTTTCAACCTCGCCGCGCACTACGAGTTCAGCCCGAAATGGCAGGCCGGGGTCCAGTACCGCTCCCCCGTTAGGATAAATGCCGAGGGCCGGGTGGACTTCACCTACCAAGGGCCGGCCGTTCCGCAGCTGGAAGAGGCTTACGCCGCCACGTTCCACGACGGCGCGGCCAAGGGCGTCGTGACCCTCCCGGAGTCCCTCTCTTTCGGGTTAGCCTACAGCCCCTCCGAAAGAATGTCGCTGGAATGGGGGGTCGTCTGGACGAGGTGGTCCAGGTACAAGTCCCTCGAGATGACCCTGCCGGAGCCGCTCCCGGTCTCGAAAAGCCGGAAAGACTGGAAGGACACATGGCGTTTCACCTTCGGCGCTGAATACGCGGCTACCGACTGGCTGGATCTGAGGTTCGGCTACAACTTCACCCAATCCCCCATGACAGGGACCTACGCGGACTACACGGTCCCCACCAAGGACCGCCACACCTTCACCGCCGGGGCGGGTATCCGGTCGGGGGGTGTCAGCCTGGATCTGGCGCTGCTATACGTCCATTGCAACTCCCGCAGCTATATCGACAGCCCCCTGGACCAAGGCGGCACGGGAGCCGTCGCCTCGAGGAGCGACGGATTCAGGGCAGTCGAGGCCGCGCTAAGCCTATCTTACGCTTTTTGAGCGAAGCAGCTGGCCTGGCCGGTCCGCTTGCAAAACGGCCCGTTCCGGGCGCTATCCTTAAAGGGCCTGAGGCCTCTCGGACGGACAGGGATACTGCCGATCAATCAATAGGCGCGCTCCAGCGGCCTTTGCTGAGCTTCGAGCCCTGGAACGTTTCGGAGAAAGCGGAGAAAGCTGTCAGATGTCCGAGCGGAAAGAGCAGGGATCAAAATACTTCGGGGCGACGGTTTTCAGCATCCTGGCGAGCGCCGTGCTGGCGCTGGGGCTATATCTGCCGTATCACCTGGTATCGGTCGGCTTGACGTCGCTCTTCCCTGCAGTGCTCGCGATCCTCGCCACAGTCTACCTCGACGTCAAGCTGATGATGACTGCCGACCGTATAGGGTACAGGAAAGGCGATTCACGGTATTACCGCGCTGGCGCATTGCTCGCGATATCCACTACTATGATCCTGCTCGTCATCCACGCACCCGTAATGTTCATCGACGGAAAATTCACAAAGTTGTGGGTGTGGATCGGGGCGAGCGCTGCGAATATCCTGTCAGTCCTGGGCTACCTAGCCGTCGTGAAGGACAGGAGGTACATGCCGCTGGCCATCTCGCTGTCCATGTTCATTTTCTATACGCTGGGGGCTTTCCTGGCCGGGGAGACCGGAAACTATTTCCTGGTGTATCTCGTAATCCTCGGTATCGCCGCTGTCTTCAGCAATTACAACCAGATGCTCATCTTCTTCGCCGTAACGAGCGTCCTCATGGGGGCTATCGTCATCGGGGGGACGGGCGCGTACGGATGGGCCGGGGATGACCGCGAAGCCGTGATTTTGAAGTGGGGGATATCGGTCTACGTTTCGATACTGATGCTGGTACTGGCAAAATTTTCTACAGAAAAAACCAGCCGTTCCGCGTTAGCCGAGGCCACGCTCTCGTCCCTCATGGGTTCCACGCCGAACCTAATGGTCATCGTTGACGGCTTAAACCGGATAACATACATCAGCAAGCCACTCGCGAGCATGGCGCACATCGAAGAACACGAGATGGCCATCGGAAGGCCCATAATCGACTTGTTCCCCGAAATGGAGATGAAGATCATGATAAGCGAAATAATTTCCACCGGGGCTTTCTTCTACCACACCATCGAGCTGTCGCGGGACGGTGAGTCCAGGTACTTCAAAATAATCTCCGACAGGCTCTCGGGCGAAACGGCGGGACGCTTTATCGACATAAGCGACGTCACCCAAATAATGGAGGCCAAACTCGAGGCGGAGCAGTCGAACGCCGCCAAGAGCATCTTCCTCGCCAAGATGTCCCACGAAATCCGCACTCCAATGAACGCCATAATGGGGATGACGGATCTCATACTCCGCGACAAGCTCCCGGTTTCGGCCAGAGAAAACTCCCTGGCGGTCAAGGAGGCCGGTCGGAGCCTGCTAGTCATCATAAACGACATACTCGATATTTCAAAAATCGAATCGGGCAAGATGAACATCTGCGAGGAGGAGTACGGTTTCGCCTCGCTTCTGAAGGACACGGTGGACATAACCCGATTCAAGGCGGCGAACAAGGGCCTCCTGTTCGGCGTGAACGCAAGCCCCGGGATACCGTCCGTCATGATAGGGGACGTCATAAGGATCAGGCAGATCCTGGTGAATATCATCAACAACGCCATAAAGTACACGGAAAGCGGGCATATATCGTTCGACGTAGACTTCAGGGCGGAAGACGGGGATCTGGCCTCGCTCGTCTTCAAGGTGAGCGACACCGGAATAGGCATCAAGAACGAGGACATAAAACGCCTGTTCAGCGAGTTCACCCAGTTCGACCAGGCGAGGAACAGGGGCATCGAGGGAACGGGGCTCGGGCTTTCCATAGCGAGGAACCTCGCCCAGGCGATGGGCGGAGACATCAGCGTCGCCAGCGTCTACGGCAGCGGGAGCACTTTCCAGGCTGTGATAAGGCAGAAGGTCGCGGACGCTACCCCTTTCGCGGGCGTGGAAAACCCGGCTTCCAAAAGGACCGCAGTAATCGAAGGCAGCCAGTTCCACCGCGACTGCCTCGCCGCGTCGCTGAGGGGCTTCGGCGTGCCGCACCGGGTCTGCGGGAATCCGGTTGAATTCGCCGAATGCGTGAATTCCTGGCCCTGCGAGTTCGTCCTGGCCGGGAACGGTCTCTTTGACGGCGCGAGGAAGATCTTAAAGGATTTCGGCCTCTCGCCCACCGTTGCCGTAATGGCCGAGACGGGCGAGACGGTGCCGGGCGACGCCAGATCCCTCGCCCGCCCGGTACTGCCCACGTCGCTCGCTAACCTGCTGAACCGCAGGATCGCCGATTCCGACTTCGGCGGCGGGGACATGAAGATCGCTTTCAGCTCGCCTTCTTCCTCCATCCTCGTGGTAGACGACATCCAGACGAACCTCCAGGTGGCCAAAGGCCTTCTGGCCTCGTACGGGGCTGAGGTTGTCCTCTGCCGGAGCGGCCGAGATTCGTTGCGGCTCGTGCAGGAGAGGCGTTTCGACATGATCTTGATGGATCACATGATGCCGGAGATGGACGGAATCGAGGTCGCCGCCAAGATTAGGGCTATGGACGACCCGCACCTTAAAATCGTCCCCATTGTCGCCCTCACGGCGAACACCGTCTACGGGATGCGGGAGGTATTCCTCGCGGCCGGGTTCAACGACTTCCTTTCCAAGCCCATC
>JAIRZX010000499.1 GCA_031267005.1 Deltaproteobacteria bacterium | reverse complement strand
AAAAATTATAAAAAAATAACAAAGAATTAATAATCAGCTATTTAAAGATATGTAAGCATATATATACATAATTAATCTAAACCGGTCTGGATGGTCAAATTATTTAGGACGCTTATGACCTGGACCCATCATATACTCTTCCATTCAACGTACATGTGACTCTCATGGTATAGGTGCCAGTAGGCAGTTTATTCCTCCAGTCATAACCGTAATTCCTTTTGATATTCTTATTTGAATTAAATTTTTTTTCGGCCCAACTTATTACATTTTTCCCGCTCGAATTTTTTACCGTAACTTTTACCGTCGTGTTTGTTTCATCAGCCCCGGAAAGCTTACCGGTTTTGATGGTGAAGCTCATATAGAATTTTCCGTCCATCTTGTAACTGTCGTTCTTTTTCACGCTAAGCCCATGGTCGGAGGCCTTCGAATAAGCAACCGTACCAAGCCCAAGAAAGACAGTTGTGAAAATTATTATCGAAAGAAGGGTTTTCATGAAGCTGTATTTCATCGCATAAACCTCTACTTCTTGTTATGCATCCGGCTGATTGACGTCGTTTGGATCGCCATCGCCGATTGCCAGGGGAACCCACTGCCCGCCTTGACCCTGCATATAGATGGTCCCGCTTTGGTACGCATAGGCGAACCCGGCTGCGAATCCGCCTCCGTCGCATCTGTAAACGTAGCACTCTTCCCCGTTCAAGTCAGCCAGGTCAACAAGCGTCATCGTATACTCCTTCGAATCGCTGTAGCCTGGTATGTATCCGTGAATTTTTACGCCGTCGAATGTCGCTTTCGCTGCCTCGGCTGGGTTCAAGTAATCTCCAGGATCTCCTTGCAATTTGTATTCTTCCGCATATGAGAGATTTGGACCAAAATCGAAACCGTTCCAATATGCTAGGTCGTCATCGTCGCTTCCTTCAGGCATATTACCCTCCGAACCGGCTTCTACCACGAAGAAAGGACCTCCCCCATAATCTTGATAATCAGGAACAGAGTATACGCCATCGACCAGCATGTAATATGCATTTTCGAACGCGAAACTCTCGCAGTTAATCCTTGAATAATTGTCTTCTGATGCAACTGATACATTGCCTTTGATATATTGCGTTGAACTCCTTATAAACGATTTGTTAGAGCCTGGTCCGCAAAAGAAAGCCTCAATGTAACGCGTTCTGTCGTCATTTCTATTTACAAGTGAACTGATGTCCTTAAAGAAAATACCGGATTTGTCTTGGAAGAGTTTGTTGTTTAGTCGTACATTCCTAGTTTCGGTGCCGTTTAGTGTATCCGATAATTTCAAAATTTTTTGATGCCATTCGTATTCTCGATTGTACTCTTTGGTCCTTTGCAACTCCGGACCGCTATTAAATTCATCGGCCATTGTGTCGATTGCTGCCTCGTCATTCGTAACGCTTGCGTAGGTTATTGCAGGTTCGAATTCGCCGCCGTTGGCCGCGAGGGACAACAAGAGGACCAGAGCCGAACATATTGGTAAAATTGTTATTCTAATCTTTTCCATTATCGATCCTCTCTTTTCCATTATCGATCCTCTTTTAAACCTGTGATAAATGGCTTTCCAAACAGCCGCGTCGTTGCGGGCGATGTTTGAGAGTTTATCAAAATCCTGAGCTGTAAAATTCGCAAGTTGCAATATTGCAACCGATGTTCACAACATAAGGCATTCAGAAAAGGAGCAAGATCGCCATCGTGGCGATTGCCGCATTCCGGGTTATAGAGATGCGCAGATCATCATTTCGTGATTAACGGCGCACCCGCCACGGGTCGGCTTGGACCCAAACGGAACGGCTTCAATTGGATCCAAACGGAACGGCTACAAGAGGGAACTCCAGATAGCCCCGGGCCAGGGATTGCACCAAATTCCTCGGATGCCCCCGGAGGCTGGCCGGAGCTCGCTGTCACCATGCTGCGGGGGGAGGCTGCTCCCGCATGCCCCGAGGGCTTTCCAAAAGGTCAACGGATAGTGAGCGCGGGGCCGGACTATCGCTTTAATTCTCCGGCGGTCGGGGCTCCCTAGGCCGGTCCTCCCCGGAGAGCGCCCGTCGGCTTTTGGCCAGGGCTCCGGTGCGCTTCCTTCCGGGCGCAGCCAGGCCGTGTTCCATCGTTTCGCACAAGTCGCGCCGTCTGCTGGTTCGGTCGCGTTATGCTATACTGCCCATAGGAGCGCCCCTTTTCCGTCGATTGGCCCCTGACGTCTGCGGCCTCCCTTTCGGGGCCATTTTTGGCTGTTCCGCGGACGGCTTCGCCTCTCCCTTTCCTGCGTCCCCCTTCTTTTCACAGGATCCGGCCCCAGGAGCCGCCCTCCGATGCCCCCTGCCGCCAAAATCCCTCCCGTTCCGGGAGGTGACACCCCGTCTTCCGACGTTTCGGGAGGGGAGTTCCCGCCCGAAGGAGGCAACGCGCGCTTGGCCGCGCGGACGCTTGCGGATCCCGCTTCTTTCGGCGGCGGGGAGGGGCTGGACCGCTTCGGGGGGCCCGACGGCGGCGGACGGACGCGGGACGGAACCGCCTCCCGGACGCAAACGGATCCGACTGCACCGGGGAGCGCCGCCGTACCCGCTTCGGGGCGCCCTGCCGTACCCGCTTCGCCCGGCGGGGCGGGCCCGACGGAAAGCGGCCGCGCGGGAGTCCGCACCGAAACTGACTTTTCTGGGCTCGGGCGGCGTATTTTTCCTAAACGGGACCCCTTCGCCGCCAGCGCGGGTTCTGACGCTGGTGCCGTTGGTCGGGGGGGTGCCTCCGCCGCCCGAACGGCGGCCGACGGCGGGGCTTCAGGGCGCGGGGACGCCTCCGCCTCCCGCACGGCGACCGATGGCGGGTCCTTCGCGCGGGGTGACTCCTCCTCCTCCTCCTCCTCCTCCTCCTCCTCCGCCGCCGCCGCCGCCCGCACGGCCCTTGACCCCGGCCTTGCCTTCCGGGACGCGGCCGCCCCCGGCGGCGGTGGCCCGCCTTTCGGGGGGGAGAGCTTCCGGGGCTACCCCGTGGAGAGGCTGCTCTCCTCCGAAGGCGGCGAGGCGGACATCATGGTCATCCGAGACGGGGAGGGCCGGGAGTACGTCCTGAGGCTCTACCGGGAAGGCCGGGAGCCGGCCCCCGGGGTAATGGGGAAGCTGGTCGAGCTTTCCAAGAGGCGCTCGCCCTACGTCGTGAACACCTACGAGGCGGGCAGGGACGAAGGCACGGGCCGCTTCTACGAGATCCAGGAGTACCTGCCCGAGGGCGATTTGGAACGCTGGGCCGCAGGGAGGAAGGTTACGGGGGCGGAGTTTTGGGAACTCGCCTCGCAGCTCTGCGAAGCGGTGTCGATAGTCCACGGCCAGGGCCTGGCCCACAGGGACATAAAACCCGACAACATACTCCTGCGCTCTCGCTCGCCTTTGCGGGTGGCCTTGGCCGATTTCGGGATCTCAAGCGCGGCCGACCCTTCCGGCCGCTCCAGGGAGACCCGCACGGCGGCCACGCCTTTGTACAGCCCTCCCGAGTCCTTCGCCGGCTTCGCGGGGCCGGCCGGGGACTGGTGGAGCCTGGGGGCGGTGCTTTTGGAGTGCGCCGCGGGCGGGCATCCGCTGGCCGGGCTCCCGCTCAACATGGTCATGCGCGAAATAGGCTCGCGGGGCATAAGGGTGCCGGAGGACCTGGACGCCTCCCGCGCGCGGCTCTTAAAGGGCCTTTTGACCCGCGACGACGCCAGGCGCTGGGGCTTGGAGGAGGTCCGCGCCTGGCTCGAGGGCAGGCGCGACTTACCGGTGCATTACGAGGGGGATCTCGCCTTGTCCGCCCAGGGGGGGGAGGGAGGCTTCTCCAGGCCTTTCGTGTTCATGGGCACCGCCTACCGGAGCCCCGGGGCGCTGGCCGGGGCCTTCGCGGCCGGGCCGGCAGCCTGGGGCCCGGCCGCGGCTTCGCTGTCCAGGGGCCAGGTCCGCGACTGGCTGGAGGAGAACCGCGCCTACGACGAGGCGGTCTCCATGGAAGATCCGGAAGCCGGGGAGCCGGACATTGCGCTGTATTCCTTCATACTCCTCTTCCGGCCCGATTTGGGGCACGTGTGGCGCGGGGAGAGGCTCTCGCTGGACTATTTCGCGGAGGCTCTTTCCTCGGATTCCAACACCCCCTCGGCGGAGTTCGTGGCGGGAGAACTCGTAAGCGGGCGCCTGAGGGCCCTCCCGGCGGCGGCGGAGCGCCGGGGGCGCCCGATGCCCCCCCTTCTCCGGATCCTCCTGGAGTCCGAGCTGGCGCCTCCCCCCGGCCCTTTGGCGGCTTTGGGGCCCGTTGCGGGCTTGCCTCCCAGGAGGGAAGGGCTTACCCGCGAGCCGACCGTCGAGTGGCCTCCGAGGGGGGGAGGCGTCTCCGTCGGGCCCGCCGCGGAGCG
>JAIRZX010000473.1 GCA_031267005.1 Deltaproteobacteria bacterium | reverse complement strand
GGCATATTCCGGATGAAACCGGATATGCGTAAATCAGATCTCGATAAGTTGCAAGGCTTCCAAGTCGGAGATTCAGTCAAGTACAGATTCGTTGTAGTGCGCAACAACGGCGACAACGGCTACGAGACGACTCCCCCCACCGCGAAAATTGTTGAAATTTCCAGCAACGGCGGGGCTACGCAAGCTTCCGCTTGTAAAGCTGCTTCCTGACTTTCTTTTTAGCGCAGGACGTCCGGCTGGGTTGCCGAAAGCGCGTAGGAACTGGGCGCCAGCCTGGTAATTTTAATATAATGTTTGGTATTTCGTAACTGTTCTGGTTGCCTCCCGGAAATATTTAAAAGCGAAACGAGGATCCTGTACCGCATCTTTGTGACGGTATTTCCGTTGGGTTTTTTTTTCCCGTTCACGCAATATGCTATGCCGTTTTCTGGAGTTTTCTGATGTACACTCAATGAATAGCATAACTGCAAACAATGTTTCTTTAACGGTTGCTGGTTTCGACAATTTATTGGGGCTGAAACAGGGCTCTGCGAAGAAAGTAGATCCCCGGGCCTGCCGGTTCGGCTGTCGCATTTCCATGCAGAGCCATGAACGGTTAGGATTTAGAAAAGTTACCGTAAGATTTACAAATTTCGTTATTATTTTTGACTATCGGGATGGAGATTTCCTCGTTGATTTTTAAATACCCGCTTTGGAACATAGCGGGCACCGTTCCGATTGCCGACAACCGCGCATTTCTGACCCGCAAATCAGGATAGGCGCAAAAGTCTGGCCGGAGGAACTCCAGCGGATTTTCCCTGATAATGGAGGTAAGGCGTGACGGCATTCCCGGCAACGGCCAGAACGAGCGAAAATTTATTTTCTTAAAAATAATTTTGGCTCGAGTACTGGATAAACGCGCGCTCGTTTCCGAGCCAGTTGTGACCTTCGTGCCATAACTTGATTTGGGTTTTCAGCTCGTCCACATCAACAGGATTAAAGGTAAAATGCAGGTTAGACAATAAAAAAAATGTATTGGGAAAAGTTACGCCTGAGCAATAAATTAACTCTATACATCAAGCCAGTGAAAAATCCCGCGGCGAACAGAATTATGCATCGTTTAACAAATAATTTGAAAATAAAAAATATAACGCATAGTTAATTTCTGAACAGGTCCCAAGGGAGAATGAAAACGGGAGAGACGGCGTCCTTTACGACTCTGCGCTTCAGGTGAATATTTACTGCGTTCACGGGAGGGCCGGGGACTGTATATCCCCGAACTGGGCCAGTGAACGGATACCAAGGACTCCGTTCTTGACAGGCTTGAATTCCGCTTCAAACGAGAACGGTAATTTAAATAGCCATACGCCGGTTCTCCTTTCTGCTAATGCGCGCCCCTTAAGTCCTGTCCCCTTGCGTCACGTTTTGCGCCCTCCCCGTTAGCGTGAATCCTTTGCCGTCGCAGGGAAAGGAAAAAGCCCTGCGGCATCGTAAAAGAAAGGCCGCAGGGCTTAATTTCGATCGTAGGGCGAGTCGGGAGCCGAACGCTCCCGAGTTTGGGAGCAGGGCCGGCTCCCAGTCCGGAAGGGTGGCCGTCGGGCGGAACGCTGGCAGCAGTCCAGCTCTCAGCCAAGTTACCGGGGTTGCCGGGCCGCTCTCGTTACTGGCGCCAGGACTGTATGAAGTCGCCCGGCTGCAGGTTCTCCGCGCCCGAGTCTATCGTCAGCACCGAGCTGCTGCCGCTAACCTCCGCTACGGTAAGCCTTACGGAGGGCGCCCCCGGAACGTGGTAGGTGACCTGGATGTCGTTTTCGATGTCCTCCAGATGCGAGAGCTTGACGAACTTCGCGCCCCTGGGCATGGAAACGTCCTGCCCGAAGGCTATCTCCGCGCGGCCTCCGGAAACGTTTATCACCCTGGCCTTGAAGGGGAGCGCCATTATGCCGTCCAGGGAGCGGAGGTAGAGGCCGTCTATGGCCTCGTCGAGGCTCTCCTCGATGACCTCCTGGGACGGCTTGTAGACCGCCTGCTCGCCCATGGCGCCGCGGGGCTCGGCGTCGCCCACGTGGATTTTGGACTCGAACGAGCGGGAAGTGACCACCAGCCCGTCGGAGGGGTCGTAGGCCCTCAGGGTCAGGAGGACCTGGACGTACTGCTGCTGGTCCGTAAACCACCTGGCGAGCTTGCGCCAGCCGACCCTGAGCTGGCTTTGGCCGTAGTGGGCGGCGGCGCCTTCAATGACGATGTTCAGGTTGAGATCCTGGCATATGGCCATCGCCTGCTCGGCGGTGAGGGGGTGCTGGTAGCCGCGGCCCTGGACGTGCGCGGCCACCGTGGCGGAATCCACCATCAAGAGTTCGGATCGGCGCGCGAAGGCCTCGGTGACGAGCCTCGAGAGGTGCTGGCCGGCGTCCGTCGGCCCCAGGCCTATCTGGTCCTCGATGGGGATGATGCCGACCCGGAGCCTGGCCGGGCTCACGAAGTCGAATTTGCCCAGGAAGGGGATGTCGTACTCGTTGTCGTGGACGAAGTCCGTCACCACCCCGCATCCGGCCGCGAGGCTGGAGAGAGTGAGGGCGAGGAGAGCCGCCAGGGCGGCCTTGGGGCAGTGGGCTGGGCGGAGCGTCATGTTAGTGGCACCGTATTCGGGCGGGATAAGCACCGGGAAGCCGGGGAGGTTTTGGGGGCAAGGTGTCAGAAGCGCCTAAAGTTACACTTAAGGGGGAGGGCGTGTCAACTTGAGCTCGATCGATCTTGGGCCCGGGGACCGGACTGCGGCCCGTCCCGCCCGCGCGGGCCGTTCGCGTCCCGCGGATCCGCGCATGCCCTGCCGGAGATGGCCGGGGGGCGGGGCCCGGCGGGAAAGTCGCTCCGCAAAGCCTTTAGAGGTTTAACCGCGACGGGCGGGAGCCGCGGAAGGCCGTTCCGCGGCTTGATGCCGGGCCCGGGCCCCTTTGCGGAGTGGGGGTTGCCGGGGCGGGCCGGCTGAGGCGGGGCCGGCCGCCATGGGCGGTTGCGGCCGCGGGGACGGGTTGCCGCTTGGCGGGCCGCCGCGGGCGGCTTCCGCCTTTGGGGACGGCGGCCGGGTGGAAGCGGGGCCGGTAATGGCCCGGGGGCGTCAGCCCCCCCAGAAGATCTTGTCGGCCCGCTCCAGGTGGGGGGTCTTGAGCGAGATGTGCTTGGCGATCAGGTGCGCCGAATGCACGGCCTGGAAGCCGAGAAGGCCCCGGTCTGGCCAGCGCTCGGACGAGCCCTCCTCCTCCCGCTCCACCGCGAGCTCCTTTAAGGCGTCCCCTCCCTTCTGGGCGGCGAGCTTCACCGTGGGGAGCTTGGCGGCCGAGAGGGCGCTGTAAACGAACTCGGCGAGCCAGGCCGGGCTGTCGGCGTCGAAGGTGTCAGGCTTGGCGCCCAGCGCCAGGGCCAGGAGCTTGGCTTCGGAGGAGACCTCCATTACGAACCTCGCGAGATCCTCCGGGCCCTTCAGTTCCCGGTGGGCTTTGAGGTAGGCCCCGTAGAGGCTGTAAGCGTCGGCCAGAGCGGCCGCTATCTCCACGCCCAGCGGATCGTGGCTCTCCCGGACCTTGAAGCGCCCGAACCTGAACAGGGGAGTCTCCGGGTGCTTCTCCCCGCGCTTGGGCCCGGCCAGGAGCCACAGCCCGCCTTTGTCGCTTACCAGATCCTGGGGCTCGAAGGGGCCGGAGAGGGCGAGGATGTTCACTTCAGGGCGTCCTGCGGCGGCGGCGGCCTCCCAGGCCATCTGCACGGCCAGGCGGTGCGTCAGGGGATCGAAGCCGCGGACGGCCAGGATGAGGCTCCTCAGCTCCGGGGCCGAGCCGAAGACCGTGGCGAGCATCGCCCCGGCCCGGTCCGGGGGCCCGGCTATGATCACGTCGTTGGCCTTCCTGAAGGCCTCCACCGAGTCGGAGGTGGGGAAGACGTTTTTGGGGAGCCTCAGCTCCGGGAACTCCGGGCGCGAGCGGGAGTCGGCTATCTCCTGGACCAGCTGTTCGTCGGGGTCGAAGAGGGACAGGGAGGAGTTGTGGAACTTCCTGTCGCCTATGGTCCTCCTGCCCACGAAGGTCACCATGGCGAAGCCCCATGGGCCCCCCCCGCAGACCACCATGTTCTCCTTGCCGGCCGGGCTGTAGAGCCTCCGGTCGCTGTGGGTGGCGTAGTACGTGAGCCCGTGGGGGGAGAGGACCCGGGGGAGCCTTTTCCTCACCCAGGGGCTCGAGCCCACCACGCCCCGCATCCTCAAGGACTTCAGGCCGTCCTCCACCACGTCCTTCATGGGGTGGTCGCGGACGAAGTCCTCCTGGTCCGGCTCCGCGTCGAAAACCCTGACGTGGTAGTCGCGGATGACATCCAGGGACTCCTCGGCGCAGGCGACCACGTCCAGGGTCCCCCTCTTCATGGCCAGCCCCAGCCCCAGGGCCGCCAGCTGGGAGGCCATGATCTTCTTGTCGCGGGCTATTTCCTTTATGGCGTAGAGGGCCGTGAACTCGTCGAGCTCCAGGCCCTGGGGGTCCTTGGCCCGCTCCTCCACCAGCTCGGAGAGGAACCTCCCCTCGCCGAAGCCCACGAAGGTCCTCCCGAAGAGGCCCTTAGCGCCCCGGGCGAGCCCCTCCAGGGGCGAGAGGGGGCTTTTCAGGACGCCTGAGAGCCTGGTCCCGTTCGCCCAGGACAGGAGGCTCCTCCCCTCGGAGAGGTCCAGGTCCTCTGGCACCCTGGAATAGCTCACGACCACGGGCTGGATTATGACGTCCCCGCGGGCGGCCAGGGCCCCCTGGATGGTCACGAGCCTTCTGGGGTACCTGAGCGAGCCGTCCCGGGTCCTCGCCCCCCCGGACCAGGCCTCCAGGAAGATGCCCTGGGGCTTGCCCATCTCGGCCAGGGCCTGGCAGTAGTGGAACAGCGCGGACAGGTAGCTCCGGGAGGCGCCTTTCCTCACTATGACGTAGGACCCCAGCATGAAGAGCTTGGTGAGGCTGGGGGTGGCCATCATGTTCTGGCCGGCGGCGAACAGCGGCAGCTGGAAGCCCCATGAGTCCAGGAAGACGTTGAAGATGAACTCGTCGAAGTGGGAGGTGTGGTTCACCAGGTACACGACCCCGATCCCGTCGTCCCTGGCCTTCTTCAGCTTGTCCAGGTGCCTGAGCTCGCGCCGGTCCTTCGAGACGTAGAGGCAGTCCGTGTCCACGGTCTCGAAGAGGTGGGTGATGACGTTGTAGCAGGCCGCCTTGCTGGTCCTGTGGAGTTCCCAGTCGTAGCGGCAGCTTATGAGATCCACGTGGCCCTGGAGTTCCCGGCGGAGCGGCGCCCTGTCGCCCTTGGCTTCGGCGGCCCGCTCGGCCAGATCCACGGCCAGGCGGGCTATCTGCTCCTGGTCGGGGAAGGCCGGGCCCAGCGCGTCGCGCTCGGCGTAGGATCTTCCGGGTTCCAGGAGGCTCAGCCTGATCATGAGCTTCACGAAGTCGACCCTTTTCAGGGCCGCCTTGAGCGGTTTGTTCAAAAGGCCTTTCAGGTATTTGCTCACGTAGGCCCCCCGGCGCCCGCGCCGCAGAACAGGGTTGCTTCCGGATTTCGCGCAGTTTCCGCAGTCATGATATCACAGTGCGCCTTTAAAATCCCGCTCCGGAGGCCGTCTGGGAGGCGGAAGGGGGATGAATCACCCGTCCGGTGGCTTAGCCGGAACCGCGTCCCGGCCTTGGGGCGGCATAAAGCCGTTACGGGACATGCCGGGCGGCGTCGGCTCCAGAAGCCGTTCCGGTCCCCCTCCGGCTGTCCCCCGGCCCTCCAAGGCATTTCGGCCCCTCCCGGTCCCCTCCCGGTCCCCCGGAACCCTTCCCGCGACTCTCGGCGTCCCGTTCCCGCTGAGCCCTTCCCGCGCCTCCGGGCGTCCAGGAGCCCAAAATCCCTTCCGGCCCTTCTTCCATAGCTCCGAGAGGCGGACGGACGCCCACATTTACATATCCTGCCTCGTCTGCCAGTCCGCCAACTACACCAGGCGGAAGCTCAAGGCGGCGGGCGGAAACGACAGCTGGGCCACAGTCAGAAACTGGATGGAAACGCGGAAGATGGTCACGCTGGCAGCCAAGGCCAACGGCATGGACGCGAACGCGCTGATCGAGACGGCCGCGACGGCGATCGCGGCCGTCCGGGCGTAATTCAAGGCATCGGGCATGGGCCGCCGTCCTCCCCCGGGCCGTCCCCGGCGGCTGCGGGGGCTGCTTCATGGAGAGGTGCCGGAGCCGCCGCTGCCGAGGGACAGGCAGCTGTGACGACGGCCGGGGCGTCCGGGACAGCATCGGGGGGGAAGACGGACCGGAAGCACTCCGTTGGCCCCAGGATTCGATTGGCGCCGTTTTTAGAGTCCGCGGCGGAAAAAGGGACAATTTTTTTAAAGGCTAAACCTTTGAAATTATTGGATAAAATCAGGGTTTTGTTAAACATTGGCCGTTCATCAGCGGCCTTTACGGTACCTTCCGGGCCCATACGGTCCCTCCCGGGGCCTTGCTCCCCGGGCCTCCGGGCCTTTCCGGCCTCTTCGGGCTTTTATAGGCCGTTTTCGGGCCCTCCGGGAGAGCAATCGTTTTGCCAGCCTGACGGCGATGCCGACCGGCCCCCGGCCCCCGACCGACCCGAGCGCCCGTTTTCAATGTCGAGGCTTTCCGCAGGGGCAGGGAATTAGGGATTGCGATTCCCCGACGGCGGGAGGGGAGGGGAGGGGAGGGCGGTGCACAGGTGACGCCCATGATCTTGCGCGCGGCCGGCCAAGCCCAGCCGGGAGGCGTAACCCTTGAGGCGGAAGCTTTTCAGGCCGATATAATATTAGCGTCGCGCTTCAGCCCTTAAGGCTGTATAATAAATTTGCCGGCCAAACGCCCTTAAGGCTTCCGACAAGACCGGGCCCCTCCCGCCTTCCCTCCCGGCCCGAGGCGGCGGCGCCCCCAGGCGCATCCACAGTGAGCTTCGCGCACCTCCACGTCCGATCCTGCTACAGCTTCCTGGCGGGGACCATACGCGTCCCGGCGCTGGTGAGCCGCGTGAAGGAGCTGGGCATGGACACTGCGGCGCTGACCGACATGGGGCAGATGTTCGGGATCTGGGAGTTCTACCGCCTGGCGGCCAAGGAGGGCGTCCGGGCCATACCGGGGGCGGAGCTCCACGTCGCCCCCAGGGGACGGAGGGACCACCCGCCGGGCGAGGAGGCCGGAACGTTGGTGTTCCTGGCCTCGGATCTCGCGGGCTACAGGAACCTGGTGCGTCTCACGGCACGGGCCAACACCGAGGGCTTCTTCCACCGCCCGCGGGTGGACATGGAGCTTTTGAAGGAGCACGGCGAGGGGCTCATGGTCCTGTCCGCCGGTTCAATGGGCGAGATCCCCGCACTTTTGAAGCAGGGCAACCTCCGGGGGGCGCGGGACTGCGCCGAGGGCTACGCCAGGCTCTTCCCGGGCCGCTTCCACCTGGAGATCCGCCCGCTCGGGCCGGACTCTCCAGCGGAGGAGCGGGAGGGGCTGAAGGAGTTGGCGAGGATCACGGGGCTTCCGCTCGTGGCTGCGGGCGAGTGTTGCTGTTTGGACTGTTCCGAGGAGGGCGCCTACGAGGCGCTCCGTTGCGTGCGCACCCGCTCCCCCTACGACTACGCGACCCTGGCCGGCTTCAAGGGCGCGGGGAGCCTGGTCCTGAAGGGGCCCGGGGAGATGCGGGAGGCCTTCGGCGACTGCCCCGAGGCATGCGACGGGGCGGTGGCGCTCGCCTCCTCCTGCTGCGTGGAGCTCCCGCAGCGCCGGGCCTTCAGCGCCCCGCGCCCCGACATAGGCGAGGGGGTCCGGCCCTCCGAGGACTTCCGGGAGCGTGCGGACGACTTTCTCCTCAAGGCCGCCAAGGATGGCCTGGAGCGGAGGCTTTCCGAGATGGAGGCGCGGGACTCCGACTTCGCGGAGGCCTCCAAGGAGCCCTACCGCGAGAGGCTCAGGCGCGAGACCGGCGACGTCCTGGCCGTGGGCGCGAGCCAGTACGTCCTGGTCGTGGCCGACTACGCCTCCTGGGCCAGGGAGCAGGGCATAGTGCTGGGGCCCGGCTGCGGCCCGTCGGCTTCGAGCCTCGCGTGCTGGGCGCTGGGGATAACCGACGTGGACCCGGTGGAGCACGGGCTCCACTCGGAGTTTTTCGTGAACCCCGAGGCCCGTGACTACCCCCGCATCGAGATCGAGGCCTCCCCGGAGCGGGCGTCGGAGATCATCAGCTACATCATGGAGACGTACGGGGGCTCCCACTTCGCGGCCCACTCGCTCTCCCTTGACCTCCTGCGCGGCAGGGCCCTGGTGCGCGAGGTGGGCCGGGCCTTCGGCTTCCCGCTGAAGGAGATGGACGATCTCTGCGGCATGCTCCCGGACCACTCGGGAATCCCCCTGGTGACCGCCTTGAAGGAGATCTCGCTTTTCCGCGAGGCGGCCGACCGGAATCCCGTAATCCGGAAGATAGTGGACGTGTGCCTGGTTTTGGACGATCTCCCCCGCTCCGCCTCCGCCGCCCCCTTCAGCCTCGTGGTGAGCCCCCGGCTCATAAGGGACTCCGTGCCGCTCTTCCTGGACTTCGGGAACATCGGCGGGCGCAGGCCAGAGACCGCCGTGCAGTTCGACGCCCGGGGCGTGGAGGAGAACGGGCTTTTGCGTTTCGACGTGTCGCCGAGGAAGACCCTGTCGCTCCTGTCCGCGTCCCTCAGGCTCATAGAGCAAAACGGGGGCAGGGTGGACCTTTCGGCGCTCCCCTTGGACGATCCGGCCACCGTGGCGCTTCTCTCCGAGGGGAACACCTCGGGCATACCCTTTTTCGGCAGCTACTGGGTGGCCGGGGCGCTGAGGACCCTGAAGAACCTGGGCTTCCAGGATCTCGTCGCCTTGAGGGCGCTGCACCCCCCGCTCTTCAACGACTTCGCCGTCTGTTCCGAATACCTGGAAGCCAGGCGCGGCGGAGCCCGCAGGCACTGCCACCACCTGGCGCTGGCGCCGGTGCTGGCCCCCACCTGGGGGGTGTTCCTTTACCTCGAGCAGCTGGCCGAGGCCGTGGACGCGGTCACCCGCTGCGGCTTCGCCGTAGCGGAGCTCCTGGTCCGCGCCATGGCCAAGGACGACAAGGCGGAGCTGGCGGTCAAGAAGCCGCCGTTCATGTCGCTAAGCGAGGCGAACGGCTTGAGCGAGAGCGACGCGGCCGAGCTCTGGGACAGGCTCGTATTCCACTCCCGCATCTCCCCCTCAAAGGCCGAGGCGGTCTCCAGGGCGCTTCTCTCCTACCGCACCGCCTATATCAAGGCCCATTACCCCACCGAGTTCCTGGACGCCTTCATGAGCCTGGACGACATCAATCCCCAGGAGCGCGAGAAGGCGCTCAAGGAATGGCGCAACTCCTTTATCCGCCTGGTGCCGCCCCCGGGGCGGGGGGCGTAGGGGGCCGGGCGGCTTGGGCTCCGGACGCTGACATTCGCGTTCCGCCAAGTCTCGGGATGCGGCGATTCGCGATCGATTAGCCGGAACGCGCCGGGACCGCAGGAAACGCGCTCGGGTTTTTTTGCGGGAGGAGGCTTTTGCGGTCCAGCGCATCCTTCAGCTTACGGATCGGGTAGCGCGGCGAGCGCGGCGCTACGCTCTCCGGGCGCGGGTTCCAGGGAGCGCGCGGTTGGCGTCGCCCGCCGTCCGGAACCTGCAGAGCCCGTCAGGAAATCTTGTAGTCCGCGGAGTGCGCTATCATGCACGGCTCGGCGCCGGTAGCCAAGATGAAGTCGTCCGGTTTCATCTTGACGAACAGCCCGCGCCTCCCGGCGTTGAATACGATAAACGGCTGGATGAGCGCCTCGTCCAGGATGAATATGCCCGCGCGGAGTTTCCCGCCCAAAGGCGAACAGCCGCCGCGGATGTAGCCCGTGACGGAGAGGAGGTCCTTGACAGGGATCATGGAGGCGCGCCTGTTGCCGGAAACGTCGGCGAGCGCCTTCATGTCCATGTTCCGGCCGGCGGGGAGCATGGCTTTCACGTAGCCGGTCCTGTCGGCTTTGGCCACGAGGGTCTTGTAGACGAGCTCCTCGGACAGGCCCAGGTCCTTCGCGGCCCTTTCCGCGGAAAGGTCGCTTTCGTCCACCTCTGCCTCCAGGAGTTCGAACGGGTAGCCGTACCCCTCCAGGAGCCTTACGGCGTTGGTCTTTGCCGCTTGTTTGGCGGACACTGTAGCCTCCCGCCTCAGTAGGGTCCGGCGGCGCCGCTGAACGGGACGCCTTCCGGCGGAGGTTAAACCGCGTAGAACCTTGGCTCGGCCGTCCTGGACGGAGCGGGCGCCGGGACGCCCGCCAGTCGGTGGATTCCGCCTCGGGCTAATTAATTATGCCTTTGCAGAGCCATTATTGCAAGTATTTATTGCATCATTGCAAAAACGATGTGTTCAAAATTGCGCGAAAAGGGGGCGCATGGAAATATAATTTCCGGATTGCCCGAAGAACTGCCGCCCGAAGCCGCGCCCCTGTCCGACGGGCCCGGCGAGGCCGCCGCGCCTGGTTGCCCCGCGCCGCCCGGCCGGGGACGGCGCGGCGCTCCAGCGGCCGGGGGTGTCAGACCAGATTTAAAATGTCCGGTTTCAACAGATTTAAAATGTCCGGATTATTTAAGAGCAATTTTAAAATGTCCGCATTATCCTGTTGGAACAAATTTAAAATGTCCTGATTT
>JAIRZX010000457.1 GCA_031267005.1 Deltaproteobacteria bacterium | reverse complement strand
GGGAGGGCGTACCTGGCGGGCGCCGACGAGACCAGGCTCATGGGGCTCCTGGAGATGATGGACAACCCCGGAATCTCGGAGCTTCTGGCTGTGAGGGGCGGGTTCGGGGCGATGAGGCTTTTGAGGGACCTCGCCCCGTTCTGGCACGTGTTCCCCCGCAACAAGCCGATAGTCGGGTTCTCGGACGTTACGGCCCTGCATCTCGCGAGGCTCCGGGCAACCGGCACCGGCGGCTGGCACGCGCCGAACCTCACCACCTTCGCCCGGATCTCTCCCGAAGAGGCGCTGCGGGCCGCCGCCGTGCTGAAGGGCGAGGACGCGAGGCCGTGGGAGTTCCCGGAGGGGGACGTGCTGGTCCGGGGGGACGCCGGCGGCGTCCTTACAGGCGGCAACTTGACGGTGTTCGCCTGCCTGTGGGGCTCCCAGTTCTGCCCGGAGACCGAGGGCGCCATAGTGCTCCTGGAAGACGTGAACGAGCATCCCTACGAGATAGACAGGCTCTTGACCTCGCTCGCGCTCCGCAGGGCCTTCAAGGGGGCCAGGGCTATCGTTTTCGGGGAGTTCTCCAACTGCGGGGACCCCGCTGAGATCCGCGCGATCCTGTCCGAGTGCGCACGCTCGGCAGGCGTTCCGGCGGTGGCGGGAGCGCCTTTCGGCCACGGCGAGCGTTGCGCCCCGTGGTTCTACGGGGAACGCGGGAGGCTCGCTTGCGGGCCCTCGGGCGCCTCGTTGGAATTCACCGGGCGGGGGCCCGCGCTGGAGATCCCCGAGGGCTTCCCCGTGGAGATGCTCATCTGAAGCCGCTTCGGCGCCGCGCTCCGGAGGCCGCCCTCGACGATGCCCGCCGCCGCAAGCAGGATCATTGCCCGGCCCAAGCTTGGTTCCGTTGCGAAAACTCTCCCCCTCTCGTCCGTCCTCATTGGGACCCGAGGGAGTGTCGGCAAACCAACCGCAAACGGTCTTCGCCGCGCTAAATTTAGAATAGCGGCATTTTCCCGCTTTATTGTAATAAGGTTCCCGAAAATGCTTAAAAAGGCTTATAAAATCTCAAAGAAGCACTAAAAGAATGAATAAGACGTATTGAGTTTAAAAGCTGATTTTTATAAAAATAAGTGTTTATATGTTAGATGTCTACTGTTAATATATCTCCATAGTCCTGCATCCATCGGTATGGAGATAAAATAATGGCTGTCTACTTCGAAGACTGGCGAATCGCCAAGCTCCCCGGCATGAGCCGTTACGACGACCCTTCGAAGGCGGCGCAGTACGAATATTTCAAGAAAACCCCTTTCTACGACATCCTGCTGTTCGTGCTCCCCGCGCTCCCCGGGATGGCGTTGGAAGCTGGCAAGCTCTTCTCCAAGTTCTGGGGCCGCCCGACTGCGGACCTCGTCACCCTGACAGGGAGATGCCTCATGGCGGAGGCTTTCGACTGGACGGCGGAGGAGCCCATCAGGCGGCTAGCGAGCGATATGTTCGTCCAGATGGCCCTGAATCTTCCGGAGAACCCGACCGACAGGGAGCGCGTCGTCTCCGAAAGGACCCGCTACGACTTCAGGAAGAAGTTCCAGGAGGCCGGGGGGCCCCGCCTCGCCGCCCTGTCGCTCACGAGCCGCCTTAACAACCTGTACTGCGTGGAGGCGAAAGCCGTCCGCCTCGACTCCTCCGACGTCCGCTCCGACGCCAAGGGCCTCGCGGCGGGGGGGGCGCTGTTCCAGTAATGCCCAGCCTTCTTCGCGAGGGAGCACGCGAAGGCGTGCCCGGGGGCGGAGCGCGATCTGGCCCCGGAGATCCGGAGCAGGCGCTCCAGGCGCCTGTTGGCCGGCTGCGACTGCTTCGCCCAGGCGAAGCGCAAGGAAAAGCGCCGCCTGCTCGGGCAGACGGTCGCGGACGTCGAGGCGATCGTGGGGGAGTTCTGGCACGACTCGTGCGTCAACGCCCAGCCTTCGTTCCGGAGCCTCAAAAGGCAACTCCCCGGGCAGCGCGTCGCAGCCTCCGGGGCGGACGGCGGCTGGCCCGCGGTCCTGCTCGGGGATTCCTGGGAGGCTGCGGCCGACAGCCTCCAGGCCCCCCACGATACGGGGGCGACCTGCTCGGGCTACAAGAATAAGGGCCGGGCCGCAAGGCCCACATCGCCTAAGTCCTGCGGCACGACGAAGAATAACAAGCTCGAGCCCACCCTCCACCTCGGGCTCTACACAGAGAGCTGCCGTAGGCGCCACGTAAGCGACGTCTTCGGCGTCGAGCCCCTCGCCGCCCAGGTGGAGAAGACGGGGATCCACCCTGAGGTCACCCTGGTCGTCAACGCCTGCAACTCCCCCACAACCGCGAGATCGCCAACAAGCGCGGCGCTGACATGGTCACCTCTGTCCGCGGCGGGCTGAAGAACCCTCCGGGAGACGACTGGGCCGAGGCCAGGCGCTCCCTCGCGGATTTCAAGAGCGGCGGCAAAGGCGCAGTGGCCTCAGTGCCCGCAGGGCCTGAAGGCCGTCCCGGCGGCCTTGGGCAAGGGCGGGGACGCCGTGAACGTCCACTTCGTCAGTGCCGCCTGCGCGACCTGCCAACGCGAGGGGCGGCGCCCCGTAAAGCTTGGGGACGCGGAGCGCCTTCGGGATGAGGCGCCGCTTGGCCAGCCTTAAGATCGCCAGGAACCGCGCCTGGAACGGCAGGCCGGAAAACGTGGCTATCGGCCAAGATGCACAAAGGCATGGAGGGATGGAGGGATGGAGGGGTGCCCCGAGCGAGTGGAAGAGGGTTCAGATGGGCGGCAAGCTGAGGCGCCGGGGGAACCGCAAGGCTGGCGCCTCGAACCAGATGAAGCTGTTCGGCTTGAACATCATGGGGAGCTGCAACTTCCGGACCCAGTGCGAGAGGCCCAGGCGGCTGGCCTGAGACTCTTAGGGCGCGTATCGGGGCCAACGGTCTAGCCGCTCGGACCATAACTTGACAGTTAAGAGACAGCCAGAACACTCGCTAAAAATAGAATATCTCGGGACGCCAGCCCAGCTGAGGGTCAGCAGCGGCGGAGCTGTGCCCGGATCATTTTTGAAGCTCGAATCGCCCCCTCCGCCGGGGGAACCATGGCCATCCCCCCCCCTCATGGAGTGTTCGATTTCGGGGGGGCTGACTTTTCGCAGGGGAATCATCCGTTCACGGGGCAGAATACCACCTCACCCCCCGGGCCTCTGGCTACTGCCCCCCCGCCCCAGGACGGAATCTCGCCTGCCTCAGAACAGCCTCCCCCGTGCATCTGGAACGCCACCCCCCTGACCAAAACAGCATCCCACCCGCACAGGAACACCATTCCCTCAACCAGGACTGCCTCATACCTGCCTGAAGATCGACTCCATCCTGACACAGGATAGCACCCCACCTTGTGCCCGTGAACGGATATCCAGCCCGACCGTCCAAGGCTGGGCGGCATCGGCATCCGGAGGTTCTTGGGTAAGGCAAGATATGATGCCTATGCAAAAAAGACCTTCCGAGATCGAGTTTTCTCGCCAGGGCAACTAATCTGGAAAATTGAGGCTTGAAGCTTCAAAACATAAAAAAAGTCTAAATGAAGCCTGAAATCGGATGCGAGAGAATCCTTTAAATAATAAGAAGCGGTTTGTTGCCGAGGAGTTCTGTTTGCTCATTGTGCACTGGTATCAAGATATGCGCCAAGCGCTAAAAAAAAGTATGGCTACGGAGGGTGGCTTTCAAGTATAATATGATTACGTCCAGCCACAGCCGGACCCTCTCCGCCCTCATGCCCAGGAGGTGGACCATGACGGAGCTTCCAGAAAATGTCCCGGTTGCCAATTCCGCTATCGCCGTGGCCAACTGGTTCATTGGGAAGAACCAGGCTGTCCCCAGCAAACTTACCCACCTGAAAATCCAGAAAATGCTTTATTTCGCCCAGGGATGGCATCTTGCCTATTTCAATGTCCCGCTGTTCGAAGACCCCATAGAGGCATGGAAGTACGGGCCGGTCGTGAGGCCGGTATACCGTGCGCTCAGCTCCCGCCCGAAGAACGAGAACATTACAGACACAATCGAGGGTTACGTCCTCCAAGGAACGGATTACCAGCCGCTGGGCATTCCGGAAATGTCGTTTCGTGACGAGAATCTCAAGGACTTTATGCAGTCAATCTGGAACAGCTACTCCGAGAGAAACGCGTGGGAACTTGTTGCCATGAGCCACGCGAAGGGCTCGCCGTGGGATACGGTAGCTAATGCTTACGAGAACGCTGTGGCTAATGAGAAAACTGCATGGTACAGCGACTATTACGACTTGGTGATACCTGTTGAACTCATGAGGTCCTACTTTAAGTCGTTTCTGACAGAAATAAATTGATATGGACGAGAGAGGAAAATTTTCAGTTCCGGATCTGCTTTTGGATATAATTTCGGAAATTAACGCTGAGGATGCGCCTGGTGGTCCGCAGGATAATCCTGTCGGTTCACAGGAGTACGAAAAAACAGTTTCTTCAGATGATAAATACGCGTTAAGTCTACGTCAGATGATCTTTGACAGAGATAACACCATCGCAGAGCTAAAATTGCAACTCAAGAGGCAAGCTTCAAAGACAAAAAAAGATGTTGCTGAAAATTTAGAATTATGGACCGAAAACTGGGAAATGAGCGGTCTGAAAACTGGTAACCGTAATTTGATCTGTACTGGTATTGGGACAACTGTTTTTTCTTGCATTGGCACTGTCTTTATCGGAATCGGAAACCCAGAGATATTAACGAATATTTTTTGTTTTGCCGGTTTGGTGCTCCAGGGATGTTCTGTTTTATTCGGAACCACCTTATCAGCAGTTAACTTCCGTACACCACGGAAAAGTGAAGAAGGTGCTCGCTCCCTCCATCCGCCAACTGGAAGGACAGCCCCTCCCGGAAGACGCAGGCTTCTCCTGAGAGCCTCCTGAGGTCGGGATCGGATACCGACTCTTCCAAATGACTCTTGCGTTGGAGCGTCGCCTGACGCCCTGCCTGCTGGACACCCGGAAACGGCCCTCCGGCGCTTTCCCGCTCTCACGCGTGCTCCCCCCCTGCAGGGCCCGTTGCGGAGGAAGGGTTGGTTCCACTGCGAAAACTCTCCCCCTCTCGTCCGTCCTCATTGGGACCCGAGGGAGTGTCGGCAAACCAACCGCAAACGGCCGTATCCGTTCACGGGTTCAAGGGGGGGCGGTCCCGTGTCAGGCTGGGCGCTATCTTCTGGCAGGCGAAAGGGGCCCCGCGAGCAGTGGGAGGCGGTCCTGCGGCAGGGGGAGGTGTGATCTTCTGCCCTTTGACCGGATACACTGGAGGCGCTCAGGGAGCTAGGGGGAGATGGCCTGCCACCCTGTGACCTGATACAAATGGCAAGATAGATGACGACGCCGCAATAAATCTCCGCCCGGCTGCATGGGATCAGTTGGAGGTATGCGTGGCAACCCTTCGCCGCCCAGCGGCTGGTTCCGTTCCTCGGCACCGAGTTACGCGGTGGAGATCCTGGAGAAGTCCGCGATGAGTTCGAAGACGGACGCCGCGCGGTTCAGGAGCGCCACGCGGGCCTTTTTGAGATCCGGGTCGGGGTCGTCCACCAGCACGTCCTCGAAGAAGGCGTCCACGGGGGCCTTCAGGGACGCGATGCGCTCGAGGAGCCCCGTGAAGTTCCCGTCGGCGAGGTATCCGGGGGACTCGCTGTCAATGGCGGTAACGGCCTCCAGGAGCTTCTTCTCGGCGTCAAGCGAGAGGCTTCCGGGGCAGAGCGGGAGCTCGCGGCCGCCGAACTTCTTTATTATGTTCACGACCCTCTTGAAGGTCTGGGCCAAATCCCGGAAGCCCTCGCGCTTTTTCAGCGCCTCCAGGGCCACCGCCCTCTGCGCGGAGGCCAGCGGGAAGGCGCCGTGGAGGGAGAGCACCGCCTCGGCGGAGTCCGGGGAGACGCCCTGGGCGAGTATGTGGGTTTTGAGCCTCGCGTTGAAGAAGTCCAGCACCTGCGAGCGGATCTCCCTCGCGGGCCTGGCCTTTTCAGGCTGGGGGTGGGGGCCCAGGCCCGCCAGCGCCCGCTCCACGTAGGGCTCGAAGGACATCCTCCAGCCGCGGTCCAGGAGGATCAGCACGGCGCCCAGGGCCTGGCGGCGCAGCGCGAAGGGGTCGGCCGCGCCGGTGGGCGCCTCGTCCACGAAAAAGCAGCCGCAGACGGTGTCTATCTTGTCCGCCAGGGCGAGCACCGCCCCCGCCGGGGAGGCGGGGAGCGGCCCGCCGGAACGGCTGGGCAGGTAGTGCTCGGCTATGGCCTCCGCCACCTCTTTGGGCTCGCCGTCCATGAGCGCGTACTCCCTGCCCATCACGCCCTGGAGGGAGGGGAACTCCTTGACGACGCCGGTCAGGAGGTCGCACTTGCACAAGGCGGCCGCCCTCGCGGCGGTGTCGCGGGCGTCCGGGGCGCATTCCTGGGCGATGTCGGCGGCGAGCTTCGCCACGCGCTCAACTTTCCTCGCGTAGGAGCCCAGCTTGCGGTGGAAGACCACCGCGTCCAGCCCCCCCGCGCGGGAGGCCAGGGGCGACTTGCGGTCGTCGTCGTAGTAGAAGCGGGCGTCCTCGAGCCTGGCGCGCAGGACCCTCTCGTGGCCCCGGCGCACCGTGTCCATGTTGCGGGCCCGGGTGTTGTTGACCGCGACGAAGGAGGGCGCCTGGCGGCCCTGCTGGTCCATCACCGGGAAGTAGCGCTGGTGCTCCTTCATCGCGGTGGCGGAGACGACCAGGGGCAGGTCCAGGAACTGGGAGTCGAAGCCGCCCAGGACGGCCGCCGGCTCCTCGACCAGGTTCGCCACCTCGTCCACGAGCTCCGGGTCGAGATCCGGCTCGAGGTCGCTGTTGGCGCCCCCCGCCGCCTTCTTTATCTCTTCCAGGACGGCGCGCCTTCTCTCCTCGAAGCCCACGAGCACGTGGGCCTCGGCCAGGCGCGCGGCGTACTCCCCGGGGCCGGAGACGAGCACGGCGCCGGGGGACAGGAACCTGTGCCCGTAACTCACCCGCCCGGCCTTCACGCCCACGAACTCCATGGGGAGCACTTCGCCGTCCAAAACGGACAGGAGCCAGTGGACCGGGCGCACGAAGACGTGGTCCCCCGCGCCCCAGCGCATGACCTTCGGGAAGGGCAGCTGCCCCAGGATGGACGGCACGGCCGCGGCCAGTATTTCCCCGCAGGGCTTTCCGGTGAGCTTCCTCGTGACCGCGAGGTACGGCCCCTTGGGGGTCTGGACGGTGTAGATTTCGGAGATGGGCGTGTTCTGGCCCTTCGCGAAGCCGGCGGCGGCCTTGGTGGGGTTGCCGTTGGCGTCGAAGGCGGAGGAGAGGGGAGGCCCCGTGACCTCCTCGGAGACGTCCGGCTGCATGGCCGCCAGGCCCCACACCCCCACCGCGAGCCGCCTCGGCCCCCCCCAGACCTCCATGCGGGAGAAAGGGAGCCTCGCGGACGAAAGCTCGCGGCCCAGGCGGTCGATTATGAACTCCACCGCCTTGCCGAAATAGCCGGCGGGAATCTCCTCCACGCCCAGCTCGAGGATGTAATCCACGGTCCCGGCGGCCTCTCCCCCGGCGCCTTCGGAAGCGGAGCCGGCGGAGGAACCCGGGCCGCCTCCGGCCGCGGGGGGGGCCGCGCCCGCCTTGGTCTGGTCCGTCATAGTTCTTGCGCGAGGAAACCCCCGGAGCTTGCTCCGGGGAGGAATCGCGCTCTCCTTTCGTGTGGTGTTGAGATGCAGATCAGCTCTTCTCCGTCTCCCTGTACGGCTCCGTCCAGCAGCCGTAGCCGTTTCCCTTCCGGAGCACCCGGCAGTGTTTCCATGAACTGGAAATCACGCCGTCCATCGTCTTGACGGAGAACGATCCGGACTTCCGCGCGGCGACCCTGCCGACGCGAGTCCCGGCATGCCTGCCCTTCGGGACGTCCGCCCTGACCATGTCCCCGGTCCGGAACCCGTGGACGTCCTCGGCGGAAGACAGCCGCAGACGCGGGAACCCGTGC
>JAIRZX010000422.1 GCA_031267005.1 Deltaproteobacteria bacterium | reverse complement strand
GGGGGACGTCCTGTGGCCCCGCGCCGTAATAGGCTACGCGGGCCAGGCTGAGCCAGGCTATCCATTCGCGGCGCAACTCGGCCCTGCGGGCCTCCCTGGCCCGGCTGTCGTGGATGTGGCTTATCTCCTCGCGGCTCCGCTTCAAGGCCGCCTCGGGCGTGAACTTGAAGAACGTCCCTTCGTGGTGCACGGCCCTCATGACGGCGGAGGTGTGGTCGGGGGAGGCGCCGGGCCCGAACTGCAGCTCGGCGAGCGCCTGGTAGGCGAAGCGGGCCGCGGGATCGGAGGAGTGCGGCATGCGCTGGGCCGCGTCCTTTTCCGGCCGCGCGGCGCCGGCCGTCCCGCCCTGTCCCCCCTGTCCCGGCAGTTCCGGAAGATCTGGCTGCCCCGCCAGTTCCCCCCGTCCCGCCAGTTCCGCCTGTTCCTCCTCCAGGAGGCCCCAGAGTATCTCCAAGTCCACCTCGGCGGCCAAGAGCGCGCGGGCGGCGTCGGCGGCGGCGACGAGGGCCCGCCTGCCGTCGGGCGTGCCGGGGTCTGCCGTGTCGGAGGAGACCAGCACCCGCTTGGGGTGGAGCCTGATGCTCCTGCCGCCGGCCAGGACTTCGAACTTGCCGCCGCTTCCCGCGTCGGCGGCCCAGCCGTCCACGAAGAGGTTGTCTTCCAGGAACTCCACTATCACTGGCCGGTCTCCCCGCCGGGGTCGGCCCGGCCCTCGCTTTCAGGGCGGTCGTCCCTGAACTGCGTCTCGTGGAGCCTGTAGTACTCGCCGCCGAGGGCGAGGAGGCTCGCATGGTCCCCGTCCTCGGCTACGCGCCCGTCCTTGACCACCACTATGCGGTCCGCGCGGCGCACGGTGGACAGCCTGTGGGCGATGACGAGGGTCGTGCGGCCGCGCGTGAGGTTGTCCAGGGCCTCCTGCACGTAGCGTTCGCTCTCGGCGTCCAGGGCGCTCGTCGCCTCGTCCAGGATCAGTATCGGGGCGTCTTTCAGGATGGCCCTGGCCACGGCCAGGCGCTGGCGCTGGCCGCCGGAGAGGTTCATGCCCATCTCGCCCACGCCGCCCTCGAAGCCGCCGGGGAGTTCCTCGATGAAGCCCGTGGCGAGCGCCGCGTCGGCCGCGGCCCTTATCTCCGCGTCGGTCGCCCCCGGCCTGCCGTAGGCGATGTTGTGCCGCGCCGAAGCGTCGAAAAGCGTGGTCTCCTGGCTTACGAGCGCTATCTGGGAGCGCAGGAAGGCGAGGTCCATGAGCCTTACCGGCACCCCGTCGATGAGCACCTCCCCCTCGGTCGGGTCGTAGAAGCGGGGGAGCAGGTTGGCCAGGGTGGTCTTCCCCCCCCCGGAGGGCCCCACCAGCGCGAGGAGGGCGCCCCGGCCTATTTTGAGGTTGACCGAGCTCAAGGCGGGCTTGCCGGGCTCGTAGCAGAAGGTGACGCCCTTGAACTCGATGCCGCCCTCGAGCTTCGCGAGCGCCACCGGTTCCGCCGGGCTCGCCACGGCGGGCGGCGTGTCCAGCACCTCGAAGATGCGCCTCGCCGCGGAGAGCCCCTGCTGGGCCTCGTTGTGGAGCCGGGTCAGGCGCTTCAGGGGCTCGTAGAGGAGAAGGAGCGCCGTCATGAAGGAAAAGAAGGTGCCCGGCGTGGAGTCGCCGCTTATGACCGACCTGCCGCCGTGCCAGATGACCAGCGCCACGCAGACGCCGCCAACAATTTCCATGACTGACGACGAGAGGCTTTTCATGGTGACGGCCCGCATGAGGTTGTCCACGCTCCTGCGGCACTCTTCCTTGAAGCGCGAGATCTCGTAGTCCGCCATGTTGTTCGACTGGACCGCCCGCACGCCCTGGAGGGTCTCGGTCAAAACGGCTATGAGCCTCCCCATGATGAGCTGGCTCCCCGTGGCGAGCCGCCTGAGCCTTTTCCCGAAACGGGCGATGGGGTAGACCGCGAGCGGCAGTGCGATTATGCCGAAGAGGGCCAGGAGCGGTTCCCTGGACACCATGACGAACAGGAGCCCCGCCACCTTGCAGGCGTCCAGCACGAGCCCCGTCACCACCTGGGTGACAGAGGCCTGGATGAGCGAAACGTCGTTTACCACCCTCGCTATGAGCTCGCCGGAGGGGTGTTTGCGGAAGAACACGAGCGACTGGGTCTCTATGTGCGAGTAAAGGGTCACCCGCAGGTCGTTCACCACCGTGTAGCCTATCTTGTTCATGAAATAGGACTGGAAGAACGAGAAGACCCCGGCGGAGGAGTACACCGCTAGCGTCAAAAGCGTAAGGCTGTTTAGGAGCGAGAGGTCCTGCTCGAAGAAGACCTGGTCCAGCAGGGGCTTTATGAGCCAGGCCATGCCCGAGGTGGACAGCGCCGCGAAGCCCATGGACAGCACGGCCAGCAGGAAAGTTTTGAGGTGCGGGCGCAAAAGCCTCGCCAGGCGCCTGGCGTCCGCGTTGTCCTGGCCCAGGAGGCCCTTGCGGAGCGGGATCGGCGCGCCGGGAGGGTTACCGGCGCCCGCCGACCCCGCCGCCCCCGCAGCGTCCGGAGCGGGCTTGGAGCCGGGCGCGGTTTCCGCGACCGCCGCAGTCCCGGCGGCGCCTTCCGGGGGCCTTCCCCCGCCCTTGCCGGCTGAAGCTCCCTTGCCGGCTGAAGCGTCCCTGCCGGCTGAACCGTCCTTGTCGGGTGAATCGTTCACTTAAGCGCGCCTCCGGCCTCCTCGAGGATGATGTCCAGCGCCCGCGCGGAGGCGCCGGGCCCGCCCAGGGCGCGGGAGACCTCCGCGAGGCCCGCGCGCATTTCTGAGAGCTCGCCGCCGCCGTCCAGGTACGGGGCCGCGGCGCGGGCTATGCCTTCCGCCGACGCCGCCCCCTGGACGAGTTCCGGGAGGAGCTTGCGGCCCAGGACCAGGTTGGGTATCGAGATGAATTTGGTTTTGACCAGCATCCTCGCGACGAGGTAGCTTGCGGGGCTCGTCCTGTAGCAGACCACGGCGGGCGTGCCCAGCACCGCCGCTTCGGCGGCCGAGGTCCCCGACGCGATGACGGCCAGGGAGGCCGCGTTGATTATCCGCTGGGAATGCCCGCGGAGCGCGCAGAGCCGCGGGCGCAAGTCCTCCGGGAAAAGCGCCAGGCACTCGTCCGCGAGATCGCCGGGTAGCGTCGGCGCCAGGGCCACGGCCACGCGCAGCGCGGGGCGCGCCCGCGCGAGCGCCGCGGCGGCCTTGAGCATTTCGGGGGCGAGGCGAGCGAAGACGCCCCTGCGGCTTCCGGGCAGGAGCGCCAGGAGCGGTCCGTCGGCGGGCATGGGGAGCGCCGCCCTCGCCTCGCCTTTCGGGAGGGGCTTCACCTCGTCCAGGAGCGGGTGGCCCACGAAGTCGCAGCCCACCCCGCGGGAACGGTAGAACTCCTCCTCGAAGGGGAGGATCAAAAGCCTCCTCCGGGCGTACTTCGCGAGGAACTTGATCCTGCCCCGCCTCCAGGCCCAAATCTGGGGGCAGATGTAGTAAACGACCGGGACGCCTGCCTCCGCGGCCCTTTTGGCCAGGCGGAAGTTGAAGTCGGGGCTGTCTATCAGGACCAGCGCGTCCGGCCTTTCGTCCGCGGCCGCCGCGGCCAGGCGTTCCCTCAGGCGCCACAGCCTGCGCGCCTGCGCCAGCACCTCGGAGACGCCCATGACGGCGGTCTCCCTGGCGTGCGCCAGGAGGCGGCACCCGGCCTCCTCCATGCGGTCGCCGCCGAGCCCGAAGAATGAGACGGGGGCTCCCCGGCTCAAGGCCTCGCGCATGAGCGCCGCGCCGTGGAGATCCCCCGACTCCTCGCCGGCGGAAATCATGACCTTCAGTTCAGCTTCTGGCATGGACCGGGCCGTTCCCCCCTCCCGGGGCCGGGCCGGAAGGGCCGCCCGGGCCGGAAGGGCCGTCCGGGCCGGAAGGGCCGCCCGGGCCTGGAAGGCCGCCCGGGCAGGGGGAGGCGGCGGGAGGGGGGTCGAGCCACGCCACTAAAACTATGCCCGCCGCGTCCGCGAGCCTGACGCATTCCTCCTCGTCCAGGAGGATGAGCCCCCTGGCGTCCAGCGCCAGCCCGCCGGCCTTGACATCGGCCAGGAGCCTTATGGTGGGGGGGCCCACCACGGGCAGATCCAGGCGCGTGTCCTGGCTGGGTTTGAGCACCTTCGCCACGGCCACCGGCTTGGAGCACAGGGAGGCGCCCCGGCGTATGGTGGCGTCCGTGCCGTCGGCTCCTTCCAGGGCCACGGCTATCTTGTCGCAGGCGACCGCGGTCTGGCCCACGTCGAGCCTCCCGAGCTCGCGGGCTATCCGGAAAGCGAAGGCCAGATCCTCCGCGAGCTCCGGGGAAGGGGCCGCCGCGCCGCGGAGGCCGGGCTTTACCAGTATCTCCGGGACAAGATCGGTTACCGACAGGAGCCTCAAGCCCCTCGCCTCCAGCCACCCCGCCGCGGCCCGGAGGATGGAGTCGGTCTGGAAGCTGTCGAGCCCCTCCATGAGCTTCACGGCCTCCCCGTCAGGGCTGTAGCCGCGGATGATGCTCTCGCGGCTCACTCCCCCCGCCATGCACACGTCGGTGACTCCCGCGCCGGCGAAGAAGTCCGCCATGGGAGCGAGCTGGCCCAGCGGAATCTCCGCGTAGCGGTCCGCCAGCCCTTCCAGCTCCGGGGAGGCCTCGCCCTTTATGGCCGCCACGGCCAGGAAGCGGCCTTCCTCCTTCACCTTGCGGGCGGCTATCAGGGGGAGCGAGAGGTTGCCCGCGATGAAGCCCACGGGGCCCGGGGGCCCCCCCGGCGGCTTTCCCCCGCTCAACGGTACACCCCGCGTTCGGAGGAGCGGTAGAAGCCTATGATGGCCTTCGCCTCCTCCGAGTCCGGGAACTGCTTTTCGGCCTCTGCGAGCACCCCGGCCAGGGGCTTGTGGTTGTGGAGGAGCCTGAAGACCCCGGAGATGGCGGAGATGGCCTCGGGGCTGAAGTTCCGGCGCTTGAGCCCCACTATGTTCGGGGTGACCGCCACGGTGTCGCGGATGCCCGCCACTATCATGAAGGGCGGCACGTCCTTCACTATCCCCGACATGCCCCCCACGAAGGCGTGGTCGCCCACCCGCACGAACTGGTGGATGGCCGAGGAACCGCTCACGATGGCCTGGAGGCCGATGGAGACGTGGCCGGCCAGGACCGCGTAGCTCGAGAGTATGGCCTCGTCGGCGACCTGGCAGTCGTGGGCCACGTGGACCGTGGCCATCACGAGAACGTCGTTGCCTATCCTCGTGACGCCCCCGCCGTGCTCGGTTCCGCGGTGGAGGGTGGCGGACTCGCGCACGGTCACCCGGTCGCCTATGACCAGGCGGGTACGCTCGCCGGCGTATTTCATGTCCTGGGGATCCGCGCCCAGGGAAGCGAAGGGGAAGACGCGGCATTCCTTCCCGAGTTCCGTGTCCTTGTCGATGGAGACGTGGCCCATCACCTCGGCGCCGTCCCCTATGACGACGCGCGGCCCCACGAGGCTGTAGGGCCCCACGGTGACGCCCGAGCCGATTTCGGCAGTGGGGTCGACTATTGCGGTCGGATGGATTCCCATGTGTGCCTGACAGGCCGCGCCGCGGCCGCCCTCGTTTCGCGGGGCCGTCCCCGCTGTCGTGATCGTGCGCCCCGCCCGGGGGCTCGAAGGCCCCGGAAGGCCCGGCCCGGAGCTAGCAGGCCGCCGTGATCATGGCCTCGGCGGCCTTGCCGCCGTCCACGGAGGCCTGGGCCTTGACCTTCCAGGCGTGCGAGCCGGCGTGGAGGAGTTCCGCGGCCAGATCCAGCCGGTCGCCGGGGACGACCTGCCTGCGGAACTTGACCTTGTCGCAGCTGGCGAGGAAGAAGAGCCCGGAATCCATGCGGTCGGGCGAGACGCCTTCCGGAAGCCCCTCTGGGTGCTCCTTGAGGCTTATGGAGAGCATGAGAAGGGCCGCCTGGGCCATGGCTTCCAGCATGAGCACCCCCGGCATTACCGGGCGGCCCGGGAAGTGCCCCTGGAAGAACTGCTCGTTCACGGAGACGTTCTTGTAGGCCTTCACCGACTTCCAGGGATCCAGCGAGACCACGCGGTCTACGAGGAGGAACGGGTAGCGGTGGGGCATCAGCTGCGATATCTGTTCTGCGGTGTAGATGGTCATGGAGCGTTTCGAGGTCTTTCCGTCCTGGGGCTGGCGGGGCCCTTCGTGCGGGGCCCGCTTTCTGGTGTGGAAAGGGGGGAGCGGCGGGCCGGGCGGCGGGCGGGGACTGGCCCGCTTGCCCTCGGGGGAGCCGGGGACGCGCGGGCCGGGGAAGGCCCGCTTGCCCTCGGGGGAGGCGGGGCCGCGCGGGGGCAGCCTACGTCCTGGTGCGGTCCGTGTAGCGGTCCTTCAGCTCGGCGTAGGATGAGGTCTTCCTGAAGAGCTCCAGGAAGGACCTCAGCCTCGGCAGGAACCTGCGGGCGAGCGCCTGGAGCTTCAGCTCCTCGTCCAGGGGGATCGAAGGCGTTCCGGCCCAGGCCGTGCGGCCGGGCGGGATCTCGCCGGTGACCCCGGTCTGGCCGGTGATGATGGCGTCCGCCCCCACCTTCGTGCCGTGGGAGAGCCCGGCCTGGCCCAGGATGAAGGCGCGCTCGGCTACGGAGGCGTGCCCCGCGGTGCCCACCTGGGAGGCCAGGAGGCAGTCCCGGCCTATCTCGCAGTTGTGGCCCACCTGGACGAGGTTGTCGAGCTTGGAGCCCCGGCGGATCACGGTGTCGGCCACCAGTCCCCTGTCGACGCAGGTGTTGGCGCCTATCTCCACGTCGTCCTCGATGAGCACGCCTCCCAGGTGCGGGTTCTTGTAATGTATGAGCCGCCCGCTGTCCGGATCCGGGCACTGCGTGTAGCCGAAGCCGTCCCAGCCTATCACGGCGCCCGGCCCCACGACGCAGCGGCGGCCGATTTTAACCCTCCAGCAGACGACGGCCCTGGGCCGGATTTCGGTGCCTTCGCCTATTTCGGCCCCGTCCTCCACGACCGCGCCCGCGCCCAGCCTGACGCCGTCCGCGATTTTAACTCCAGCGCCGACGTACGAGCCCGGGCCGAACGAGACGCCCTCGCCCACTTCGACGCTCGCGCGGTCCTTCCAGAAGGGCCCGCCCTCGGGCCAGGAGGGGGCGAGCGCTTTTTGCGCGAGCTCCAGGATCCCCACGAAGAGGAGCCTGGGCTCGGGGGTGACCACCAGGACGGGGGCCGGCTCCTGGGCCGCGAGCCCGGGGGAGGTAACCACCACCGAGGCCCCGTTGGCCGCCGCCTCGGCCAGGAACTTGGCCTTCACGGCGAAGGTGAGCGCCCCGGGCGGGGCCTTCTCCTTGAAGGCGCAAAGGCAACCCACCTCGGTCCCGGGGTCGCCTTCGATCTCGTAGCCTGGGGCCTTGCCCCCGCCGGCGGCGGCCAGGCCCCAGGACAGGGCCTCCTTCGCCTCCGACAGGAGTTCGCCCAAGGGGCGTGCGGCTATCCGGAGCATGGTCCTCCCCCCTTCCGGCCGGGCGGGCCGGGATCGAGATCCGGGCGGCGCCGGGGCTCAAGCGCGGCCCGCCTTCCGGAGGCGGCGTCCGGGGCCTGGAGGCCGGGGGCGCGGCGGGACGCCTGGGGCGCCGGGGACGGGCCGCGCGCGGGAAGGGGACCCCGCGCGTCCGGCGCGCTCTTTCCGGGGGGGCCGGCTTCCGGGCCCGCGTGCCCGGCCGGGGTTTCCGGACGCCGGGTCACTTCCCGCCGTCCAGGCGGCGCGTGACCTCGTCGGTTATGTTGTAGGAGGCGTCCACGAACAGCACCCCGCCCGAGGCGGAGTCGATGACCATGGAGAAGCCCTTGGAACGGGCTATCTCGGCGGTGATCTTCTCGGCCCGCTCGGCCAGGGGCGCCATGGCCTCCTCGAAGGCCTTCTGCATCTCCTCGGTGGACTTCCTCGCCTGCTCCTGGTACTGGGAGATCTCCCTCATGAGCTCCTGGGAGCGGCGCTCGCGGGCCTCCTGGGACAGGGTGGCGGCCTGCTTGCGCAGGTCCTCCTCCTTCTTCTCAAGCTCGGCCTGCTTGGTCTCCAGGGTCCGCTTCAGGGACTTGTACTTCGTGTCGAGCTTGCCGGAGGCGGCCTTGCCCTGCTTCGAGTCGCCTATGGCCTTCCGGACGTCCACGACGCCCACGGTGAAGCCGGCGCCCTGGGCCAGGGCTTCGGACGCGCCCCAGACCAAGGCGAGGGAGACGAGGGCGGCAAGGGAGATGGTGGTGATGGTCTTGAAAGTGGGCATGGATACCTCCGGGTAAGGTTGCCGGGGAAGGGGGTCGGCCGGCCTCGCCGGCGCGGGACTCGCTGTCCCGCGGCTGGCCGGGCGTC
>JAIRZX010000411.1 GCA_031267005.1 Deltaproteobacteria bacterium | reverse complement strand
TGAGGTGCTTGACGCCCTCGCGGCGTCTTCGTGGAAAGCCTGACGCCGTCCGCGGCGTTTCGGAAAGAACACTGACGCCGTCCGCGGCGTTTCGGAGGGAACACTGACGCGGTCCGCGGCGTTTCGGAGGGAACACTGACGCGGTACGCGGCGTTTCGGAGGAAAGCCGAACGCCTTCCGGGGGCGCGTAAAGCCCTGCGGCGGCGCGGTCTTACGTGGACGGCCTTCATGGTTGGGCGCCCCCCCGCCTTTTCTTTCGGCCGTTCCGCGGGAAGGCTTGAAGGGGGGGGCGGGGCTCCCCGCCCGCGTTTTGCCTCCATCTTGGGGGCCGCTGCGGCGCACGCTGCAAGGGTCCGGCGCGGCCTTAGCGGCGCCCATGCGCCCTCTCGGGGCCAAATGAGGGGAACCGTCAGCCGGGCAACACAAAATATGCCGCAGCGGGGTTGAAAAGGCTTCGAGGATATGGGAGAATGAGCGGAAATGGGAAACGCTTGCGCGAATGTGAGGCTGAATTCGTTTAGAGAGCTATAAATGTTGCGTTTTGCCTAATGATTAAGCACAAGGATAACTATCGTAGACAATTCAGCCTAAATTATCTAAAGTAGAGTACAATTATTCAGAGTGTGCTGTCAAGCGCCCCTGAGCCCTTCCGGACCTGGTGCGCCAGTGGCCCCGGAAAGGCCGTTTTTCCCCGAAAATCCAGTAAATTCAAGGATTTGCGGGCTCCAAAGGCCCTTTCTGGCGGCCCGGCGCCCGCAGCCGCCGCCGGGAGCGGGGCGACTCCCCGTCCGGACCCCGGCGCGTGGGGCTTCCCCAGCATCTTGCCGCGCCCCGTTCCTCCCGCCGCAAGCCCTGCGCCCCGGGGCCCCGCGGCCCCCGCGATCCTTCCCCTGAGATTTCGGGTGTATTTTTTTCGCCGCAGCGGTTATTATTTGTTGCCCGGAAGGGCCCCCGGCCCCCGAAAGCGCTCCGGGAGGCCCCCGACTAGGCTCCCGTAAGCTTTCCGGGGCTACCGAAAATTCCCCGGCGCCCCCCTAAAAGCCCCTATCGGGCCCTTTCGCGAGCGCCCGGCGGGAGCGCCGGGGCTCCCAGGAGCCGTCGGCCTGGCCGCGGCGGCAATGCGGGACTTGTCCGGCCGCGCCTGAAGGGAATCCCCCTGGGGACTTACGGGCGCCCCCCTTCAGTTTCGTCCCGGCGAGACCGTCCTCAAGCTTCGCCGCTTTTCGTCCCAAGCTCATTATCTCAATATTCTGTATCTTTTCATGGATGCGGCGGGATATCCTTTATTTGTTAACGGCGGGGGGAAGTCGGCCGGGCCTCCTGGCCGGCCCCCCCGCCTTTCCTCGGGCCTCCTGGCCGGCCGCTCCGCCTTTCCTCGGGCCTCCTGGCCGGCCACTCCGCCTTTCTCCTGGTCATCCTAGACGGCCCCGTCGGCTTTTCCGGCCCGAAGACTCAAGCCTTAACCCGTATTTCAGGCGTATCGGCGCCTATTAGCCATTCTCTTCGCGACGGCCGCTTCCCGGCGGCCGCCCATTTCGTTACCTGGCCTGCTTCCGGCCCCTTCCCCCTTCGGGACTTTCGCCTTCCGGCCATTTTTCCCCTCCGGCGCTCAATTTCCGGGCCCTGCGTCATGTTGCCGTCTGCCGGGGACCGCCGGGGCCCTTCCGGCGCCTCCCGGCCCGGCAGGGCCTTCCGCAGCCGCCGGGCCCTTCAGGGCCCGGGCGCCCCGCCGGGGCAAGGGAACCGGAAGCCCGGCGCGGGCCGCCGCGGGGGACCGGGAGCGGCGCGAGCCGCGCGGACGAGGCCGCAAAAGGAAACGCAAATCACTAACTTCACGCCGGCCCCGGACTTCGCGGGGCTCTGGAAACAGTCGGGAGGGGCGGTCTCGGTTATCGGGGCCGGCGCCTGGGGCACGGCCCTGGCCCTCCACGCCGCGCGGCTGGGACACAGGGTGACCCTGTGGGCCCGCCGCGAGGAGATAGCGGAGAGGATAAACTCGGCCCGGGAGAACCCGGACTTCCTGCCGGGGACGCGTCTGGACGGGGCGTTGCGGGCCGTAAGCGACCCCCGCAAGGCGGCGGAGGGGGCGGCGCTCGTCGTCTGGGCGGTACCCTCCCACGGCTTGCGCGAGGTGGCCCGCCGGATCCTCCCGCACCTGTCCGAGGGCGCGGCCCAGGTGAGCGCCTCCAAAGGCATCGAGGACGGGACCTTCCTCACCATGAGCGAGATCCTGGCCTCCGAGACCCCGCCGGGCAGGGTTACCACCGTAGGCGCCCTCTCCGGGCCGAGTTTCGCCAAGGAGGTGGCCAAAGGCCTCCCCACCGCGGTGACCTTGGGCATGCGGGACGCCGCCACGGCCAGGCTCGTGCAGGCGCTCCTGTCGGCCCCGGTCTTCCGGATCTACACTTCCGAGGACCTGAGGGGGGTCGAGCTGGGCGGGGCGCTCAAAAACGTCTACGCCATAGCCGCGGGCATATGCGACGGCCTGGAGCTTGGGCTGAACGCCCGGGCCGCTTTCCTCACGCGCTCGCTGGCCGAGATGACCAGGCTCGCCGGGGTCATGGGGGCCCAGCCGCTCACGCTCTCGGGGCTCTCCGGCATGGGGGATCTGATATTGACGGCCACGGGCGGGCTTTCACGCAACCGCCAGGTGGGGCTCCGCCTGGGCGCGGGCGAGACCCTGGACCAGATCCTGTGCGGCCGGCGCGACGTGGCCGAGGGTGTCAAAAACGCCCGCTCGGTATGGGGCATGGCCCAGGACCGCAAGGTGGGCATGCCGGTGGCGCGGGAGGTCTACAGGGTCCTCTACGAGGGCAAGAGCCCCCGCCAGGGCATGGTCGACTTGCTCACCCGGACGCTCACGGACGAGCTACCCCCCGAGGTGCTGGGGAGGGTCCTTTGACGGGAAGGCCGCCCGGGCGCGGGCGGCCCCCCGGCGGGGACGGGGCCCGGGCGGCCCCGGCAGCCCGCCGGGCCGCGCCGGGGCCCTCTTCCCGCGCGGGGTCCCCAACCGCTGGTTGCGCGGTCCGGGCGCGCGGCGCGCGGCCCGTGGCGGCCGGTTGCTTCCGCGGCGGGCTGTGCCCTCCCGGCTTCCCCGGCGGCGTGGCCAGGCTGGGGCTCATGGGCGGGGCCTTCAACCCCGTGCACCTGGGCCATTTGAGGGCGGCTGAGGAGATGGCCGCCCGGTACTCCCTTGACTCGGTGTGCTTCATGCCCACCGCGCTCCCCCCGCACAAGGGCGCCAGGGAGCTCGCCCCCTTCGCGGACCGCCTGAAGATGGTCGAGCTCGCCATAAGTGGCCGCCCCGGCTTTTGCGCGTCCGATCTGGAGCGCAGGCTCCCGGGGCCCAGCTACACCGTGAACACCCTCGCGGCCCTCAAGGGCGCCCTCCCTGTGGGCGCGGCGCTCCTGTTCCTCGTTGGCTTCGACTCCTTCCAGAAGGTGGGCCTGTGGAAGTCCTGGCGGGAGCTCTTCACCCTCGCCTCCTTCGCCGTGAACATCCGCCCCGGGGCCAGGCGCGCCTCTTCCGGCTCGCGCCCCAGGCTGGAGGGGATCCTGAAATCCCTCTTCGGCTCGGATCCGGTCTGGGACCCGGACGCCGAGGCCTTCCTGGTGGAGGGCTGCCTCCCCGTGCATTTCTTCGAAGGGTCGCGGCTTTCCATCTCTTCCACTGACTTGAGGAGCCGCCTGGCCTCCGGCGAGTCAGTCCGTTACCTGGTGCCCGACGCCGTCATGGACTACTTGGCCGGGAAGCGGCTTTACGCGGGCGGCCCCGGCGCCCCGGCCTCCGCAGGCTAGGCCCGGGGGCCGCTCCGGGGCAGGGTTCCCGGCCTGCCCGCGCCGCGCCTTGTCCGCTGAGCGCCGTGTCCTGTCGTCCATATCCACCCCCCTCTCTTTTCCATCCCGTATCCTGTCAGCAATGCGCACAGCGCTTTCATCTACATCCCGTATCCTGTCAGCAATGAGCTCAGCGCTTTCATCTACACTCAGTATCCTGTCAGCAATGAGCGTAGCACTGTCCGTTGCGCAACCTATCCTGTCAGCAATTGGCCAGCCCTGTCCACTGGGCTCCCTATCCTGTCCGCCGCCCAGGCCCCAATCCCGACGCTCGGGGCGGCCCGTTTTCCGGGAGGATTTCCGGGAATAATTATCCAGGCAGACTTTCCGGACGCTTTCCCCGGCTCCTTCGGAGCCGCCCTCCTAAGCCCCGCCCAAGCCGCCTTCCGGGAGCCGGGCAGGGTCCCGGCTGCACGGGTCCCCGGACGCTCCCGGTTACCACCAACAGTTCCGAGAAGCCTTCTGGCATTTTCGAGGTGCTATGACGGAAAACTTTTACGGCGACAAGCCCGAGCCTTTAAGTCCGACCGGCCCGGAGCCCGCCGCCGCCGAGAAACCCGCGGCCGCGAAGGCCGCTCCCGAAGCCCCATCCAAAAGGCCAGCCGCGGCCAAGCCGCTTTCCGGGCCCGTTCCCGAGAAGCCTGCCGCGGCCGAAGCCAGGGAAGGCAAGCCGTCCTCAAAGGCCCCGGCCCGCGCCAAGGCGTCCGCAAAACCCGCGGCCGGGACTCCTGTCTCCGGAGCCGGGAAGCCCGCGCCGAAGGCGGCCGGAGCCGGGAAGCCCGCGCCGAAGGCGGCCGGAGCCGGGAAGCCCGCGCCGAAGGCGGCCGGAGCG
>JAIRZX010000360.1 GCA_031267005.1 Deltaproteobacteria bacterium | reverse complement strand
GCGCCAACTCTAGCTTGATCGGGTAGGATCGGGATTGATCGTGAAGGATCGGGAAGGATCGGGAAGGATCGGGACGGTTCGGGAAGGATCGGGAAGGATCGGGAAGGATCGGGAAGGATCGGGAAGGATCGGGAAGGAGGGGTCAGGGGCGGGAAATAGCGGAAAGGGACTGGAGTTCCGCAAGCGGGGGAGGAATAATGGAGAGTAAAGGCAACATATGCCGCAAGGAACGGCGGGCGGGACGGGCCGGGAAGGGGTAAGCGGCAAGTGCTTGACGCGGCTGAAGTCCGCATTGAACGGGGAGTTTCACTGTGATAAACATTAAAGCGCGGACGGAGCGCGGTGGCGGGGCGTCCCGCCCGCGGCCCCGGGCCCGGCCGGGGACCGAACCCGTTGCCCCGCCGCCCCCCGCTCCCCCCCGAAAGGCTGTATCTTAATGAAGTGCGCGCTGGTCCAGTTGAACCCCAAAGTGGGGGACATCAGGGGGAATTCCCGCAAGGCCCTGGAGGCCGTAAGGGAGGCGGCCGCCAGGGGCGCCGGGCTGGCGGTGCTCCCGGAGCTCGCGCTTACCGGCTACCCCCCCAGGGACCTCCTGCTGTACCCCTCCTTCGTGGAAGAGGCCGAGCGCGAGGCGTCCGAGCTCGCCCGCGGGCTCGGGGGCACGGGCGTCACGGCCGTCGTGGGCTCGGTCGGCTTCAACCGCGGGAAAGGGAGGCCTTTGAGGAACCTGGCCCTCGTTATGGAGGGAGGGGCCGTAAGGCACGCCTACGCGAAAAGGCTCCTGCCCTCCTACGACGTCTTCGACGAGGCGCGCTACTTCGAGGCGGGCGATTCGCCTCTGGTCTTCTCCAAGGACGGGATCCGCTTCGCGGTGACAGTCTGCGAGGACGTCTGGAACGACGAGGCCTACTGGCCCGCCCCCCTGTACCGGGTGGACCCCTTGGAGGGCCACCCGCCCTTCGACGCGCTCATTAACCTGTCCGCCTCGCCCTTTTCGGTTGGGAAGCAGGGGCTCCGCGAGGACATGCTCTCGGCGCTGGCGGCGAGGAGGAAGGTCCGGACCCTTTACGTGAACCAGGCCGGGGCGAACGACGAGCTCATCTTCGACGGCAGGAGCTCGTGTTTCGGGCCGGACGGGAGGATGACGGACAGGGCCAAGGGCTTCGAGGAGGACATGGCCGTAGTCGATCTCGCCGGTTCCGGGGGGAACGTGGCCGGGGACGACCTCTCCCCCGAGGGCGAGACCTGGCGGGCGCTGGGCTTGGGCGTTCGGGACTACTGCGAGAAGAACGGCATAAGCTCGGTGTGCCTGGGGCTGTCGGGGGGCATCGACTCGGCCTTGACGGCCGCCATAGCGGCTTCGGCGATGGGGCCGGAGAATGTCCACGGGCTTATCATGCCCTCCCCCTACTCCTCCGGCCACTCGGTCCGGGACGCGGAGGATCTGGCCGCGAACCTCAAGCTGGGGAGGATCGACCGCGTGGCGATAAGCCCCGCCATGGAGGCCTTCGGGGGGATGCTCGAGCCCGTCTTCGGGGATCTGCCCCCGGACGCGACGGAAGAGAATGTCCAGGCTAGGATACGCGGGGCGCTTCTCATGGCCGTGGCCAACAAGTTCGGGCGGATGCTCCTCACCACCGGGAACAAGAGCGAGATCTCCGTCGGCTACTGCACGATATACGGCGACATGTGCGGGGCCCTGGCCGTCATAGGCGATCTGTACAAGACCGAGGTCTTCCGCCTGGCCGAATGGATCAACCGGGACGGGGTCCTCATTCCGGAGAATACCATCTCAAAGCCGCCTTCGGCCGAGCTCAAGCCGGGCCAGACCGATCAGGACAGCCTGCCCCCTTACGCGGAGCTGGACGAGATTTTAAAGGGGCTTCTCGAGCGCCGCAGGAGCCCGGGCGAACTCGCTTCCGAGGGCAGGCACGCCCCCCAGACAGTCATGAAAGTGGCAAGCTTGGTACGGGCGGCGGAGTTCAAGCGGCGGCAGGCGGCCCCGGTGTTGCGGATCACCGGCCAGGCCTTCGGCGTGGGCTGGAGGATGCCCGTCGCATGCAGGTCGGTCTTCGAGCCCGTCCGCGGGAAGGCCTAGCCCGTCCCTGCCCGGGAGGCCCTTTCCGGGACAGCCCGCGCGGAGCCGTCCGCTTCGGCCCTCGGGGCCCTGTCGGCCCAGCCCTCGGGGATCTGCCCGTCCCAGCCCTCTGGGGCCAGTCCAGTCCAGTCCGGTCCAGTCCGGTCCTAGCGGCCTTTGGCCGTACGGGCCGGGGGGCCTCTTGCCAGTCCGGGCCGGGGAAGCCCGGCCAGTCCGGGCCGGGGCGACCTGAGCCGCCGCCGCCGGGGAGGCCCGGCCCGTTGCGGCTGACGATCAGGCTAGCCGGGGGACCGGGCCCCCCCGGAAATTAAGCCTACGGGCCGGATTTCCGCGCGGCGCGGAAATCGCCCGCCCAGGGCGGCGGGGCCGAGGGGGAACTGTCCCGGGCGCCCCGCGCGGCAAGGCGCCGCCTGGCCACGGGCCGTTCCGCCCCGCAAGCGCGTCTGCGCCCGCAGTAGCGAGCCCCGCCGGGCCCGGCCGAACAGCGCGGCGCCCGTCGCGGCGGGGATTTTAAGAGGGCGGCGCAGTGCCGCCGGCAAGGCGAGGCCGCGGCCGCGCGGCCGCAGGAGGCGCGGCATGATAAATTGGATGAAAAACGAGCCTGTCATTCTCGCGGGGTTGAGCGCTACCGAGGCGAGACGCGCAGAAACGGCCTTCGGGGGCCTTTCCGAGGTAATGGCCGTCCAGGACGCCGAGGGGCTGGCGGAAGCGCTCGAGGGCGTTCTCCCGGCCCTTATCGTAATCGACATCGAGAAGCCGTCCATGGAGGCGCCGGAAACCCTGAGGCGGATCTGGGCCGACCCGCGGACTGCGGACGTCACCGTCATACAGGCCGCCTCGGGCCCTACGGAGTTAGTCGAATGCCCCGTCTCGCCCCCGGCCTGGGCCTGCTTCCTGCAAAAGCCCGTCAAAGGCGTGCCCCTCCTCGAGAAGGCGTGGCTGCTGACGAAGCTCGCGGGCTTCAGGATCCAGGCGGCGGACAGGGCCAGGGAGCTCGAGGAGGCGAGAGCGGAAACGGAGAGGCTCAAGGGCGAAGTGGAGCGGCTTTCGGGGCGCGGGAACGGCGCGGGGACGCCGGCCGCCTCCGCCTCCGCTGCTGGTGCGGCCGCCGCGGGGGCCGTCCGCGTGGCTAGGCTCCAGGGGTCTCTCCTTTCCGCGGTGACGTGCCTCGTGGAGTTCCGCGACGACGTCACGGGCGGCCACATAACCCGCACCATGCGCTGGCTGGAACTCCTTTTGGAGGGGCTGGAGGGGGAAGGGCTGTACCGGGGCGAGACCTGCGGCTGGGACAGGGAGACCGTCCTCCAGAGCTCGAAGCTCCACGACGTGGGCAAGATTGCCATTTCCGACGCGATCCTGAAGAAGCCGGCCCCGCTGACCCCCGGAGAGTTCGAGGAGATGAAAAGGCACGCGGCCATAGGCGGCGAGATAATAGACGGCATCAAGGCGACCTTGCCCGATTCCGATTCGGAATTCATGGACCACGCGAAGCTCCTGGCCGTGGGCCACCACGAGAAATGGGACGGGACAGGCTATCCCCTCGGGCTGGCCGGGAGGGCGATTTCGCTCCAGGGACGGCTCATGGCGGTAACGGACGTCTACGACGCGCTCGTCTCCCGGAGGCCCTACAAGGATCCCATGCCGCACTGGCAGGCGGCCGAGGTCATAGCCAAGGGTTCGGGCACGCATTTCGATCCGGCGGTGGCGGGAGTCTTCGCGAAGCTGGAGGGGCGGTTCCGGGAGAGCCTCGAAAGGCTTTCGGGCTGAGTGGAGTGTCCGGCGCCGGGGGGATACCCGCGCTCCCGTTCTTCGCCGGGGCCTTCTTTCGGAGGGCCGCCCTTGCGGGGAAGGCCCCCGTCCCCCGTTTCCCCGTCCCTTTAAGCGTCCGCCCGCCCTTGCGGCGTTCCCGGGCCCGCTTGCCCTGCCGGCGGCCCAAGTCAATGCCATCCCGGCTTCCGGGTTGGCCGGGGGAGCACGTCCGGCCCTCCTGCCTATCCCCGAAGCTCCTTTGGACAGGCAGAGCGGCGGTAAGGCTGGCCGGGCGGCGTCCGCACCGGCCCGGCGAAGCCCGCGTCCCCCTTCAACCTTCAACCTTCCCCTGGCGCGGCGGGGGATTGCCGTGTTGTTGCCGTTGGGGCGGCCGCGCGGCAAAGGATGCGGCCGGCACGCCGCCTTCTTCCGTACTTTCGTCCGTTTACGGCAAGGTCCGGACGGGAATCCGGGGGGAATCCGGGGGGGGCAGAGTCCGGTCCGGGACGGTTGGGGCCCGCGAAGGAAGGCCCGGGGGTATCCCGGCGGAATAAAACAAGCCCCTTGATTTCTCGAAAACCGCATGATAAGTGGTTAGGAGTTTGCCAGTTTCTTTTCCAGCTCCTTGACATGCCCTGCTGAGCGTTTCGCCTTCGCGTAGATGCCCTCGGCGAAAGGACGTCGGCGCGCTCATAAAATGCCGTGCGCCGCCAATACGGTTTAACTGGTGTTTTCTGGCAACGGGAGGAGCGCGTGATCGGTTGCTGCCGTTGCGGAGGATTAGAAACGGACCGTTTCCGGAAAATTTACTAGGCTTCGCGCGGTTTTGAAAAATGCGTCGGAACGTGTTCGCCGGTGGAAAGATCGCCGGGCGGGGGAGGTTGGCCGTAACGCCGTCGGCCCGGATAAGGAGGGCGGAGTATTTTTCCTGCTCCAAACTGCAGGGATTTCGCCGCGCAAGGGTATGATGGAAAACCAGCTGTTTCGGACAGTATCTGTTTTAACCTGTTTCCTTTTTATTTTTGCGGGAGGATGTTCTGGAGGAGATGCCGCCCTAAAACCTACTGGATTCGGAAAAGGCGAAACTATAACGACAAAAATCGACAGCTTTGTATTACACGACGTGTTGTTCGCCCCTGAATACGATACTCCGCAAGGCGACAAGGGTTATGCCGTTGTTTTTTTGAAAAAATCAGACAGGGCCCCCGTAATTTTAAATTCAAACAATACCTCCGTTCAGAAAAGCGCTGTGGATTTGAACTTATTAGTCGGCAGAGATTTTATCAAGAGCAAAATCATAAGCTTCGACCGGAATGGAGACGATCAAAATTTCCGAGGGAAAATCACAATATTTTTTCAAATTCGGTCTGATGGAGGTTTCCCGAAACAAGGTATATTGACGGTTGAAGACCGAGGCGAGACTGATTCTTACCAAGTGGATTTTTACGACATCGAAGTGACGGGGTCTTTGGAAAGCAACTTCCCCGTCCAATCCCGATGAACGCCTTTGAACGCCTTGTTTTTAGCGTATCCGTTCACGGGCCCAGCCAGGCGCCCCTGCCCTCGCCGCGGACGCGGCGTCTGCCCGCATGGCGGCAGGCGCCGGAAAACTGGCCGACCCGCCGGCCCCTCAGCTCTCCCGCCCTCCAGACGCCTTCCTTCAAAAGCCTCGGCTCCCCCCCTCCGGCCTTCCAGGCCCTTGTCCGCGGGCCCGCTGCCGTCCTGGAGCTTTGCCCGGTCCCCCCGTGAACAGATTACCCTCTTTCTATATGATGTTTAGCCGAGAACGAGGGATTGCCCCTGACCCTGCGGCTGGGCTTGGGGCGTTGGTCGGCGCCAGGGGGACTTGGGCCCCGAAGAGGTTCAGGCCTCTTTGTATCGTCTAGGGCGCGTCCCGGGCGGAGGGGGGGGTGAATGTCTTCCGGGAATTAACCCGCCTAATCGGCCAGCGGATATTGCCGGGAACTCCCGCCCGTTGCCTTCAATTCGAGGATCGCCGCCGCCCTGGCCCCCCAGGCTCGGGACTTCACGAGCGCGAAGGCGCCCGTGTCCGCGCCGTCGAGGCTCTTTAGCGTTTGGGGCGACATCTCCCATACGGCCAGGGCCTCCGGAGCGCACAGCCCCAGCCCCGGAGCCGACGCGAGGAAGCCGGAGGCCGCCTCCGGGTCCCCGTAGGGTGGGTCCAGGAAAATGAGATCGAAGGCCCCGTAACGCTTCAAGGCCGGGTAACCTTCCGGGAAGGAGAGTTCCAGCGCCTTGGCGACGAAGCCGTCCCCGAACAGGGAGACGTTCTTTCTCAAGGCTTTGAGGGACTCCGGATTCCGGTCGCACAAAACGACGCTCCCGGCCCCCCGGCTCGCGGCCTCCAGCCCCATGGCACCGCTCCCAGCGAACAAGTCCAGCGCCCTGGCCCCGGGGACTCTGGCGGCAATCATGCTGAAGACGGCCTCCCTCACTATGGCCGCCGTGGGCCTCGCGGCGGAGGGAGGCGGGATCTGGAGCTTCAGGCCTTTCTTCCGCCCCGCGATAATTACCAGTGCCAACGCGACTTATCTCCTTAATGTCCCGGATTCGAGCCGGGGATTTGCAGGCTCCGGGGCCGCAGTGGGACGGGGCGCCCTGGATTGCGGGGAACTCCTCCCCCCTGTCCGGCATGGAGGCCCTTCCCGCGTCCCCTCCGGCAGCTCCGCCGCGCGTCCCCGCCGACGCCTTTCCGGCTCCCGGCATAGGGATTAGGGACGGGCGCGGAGGCTCCCTAGCCGGCCGCCTCGACGTCCCCGCCGACGCCTTTCCGGCTCCCGGCATAGGGATTAGGGTCGGGCGCGGAGGCTCCCTTGCCGGCCGCCTCGACGGAAAGAGGGCGTTTGCGTTCCGGCGAAGGCTTTAGGCGCGCTGACGCGCCTTAAGGCGCGACGCCGTTTCCGTCCGGATGCCTGTCCGACCAGAGCAGGGGGGAGGCGCCCAGGGCGGCCATCTCCTCCTTTGAAAGATCGAGCGCCTGGGGCACGCACTTCTTGTCCCGGCCGGTGTAGAGGGCGAGAGTGGCCCCGCGACGGCTCAAAAGCACGTCCCCGGCCTCCAGGTCCTTGCCGGCAGCCCGCCCGTTCAAACGGTAGCTGGCGGATGGGCAGGCCCCCCGCGACTTCAGCACCTCGTCGGCCCTGGCCCAAAACAGCTTGGCGGCCCCGGCCGGGTCCGGGAAGATCTCCTTTACGCCGAGTTCCCTTCCCGCGGCGAGGCTGTAGTTGGCAAAAGCGTAGCCGACGGTCCCCCTCTCGTGGCGGCCCCGCCGGAAGTTCCCTATGAAGCGGTCCACCCTGAAGGAGGAGAGCGTCCAGGGGGCGGACTGGTGGAGGTAGTGGCGGCTCTCCACGCCGGCCGGGAGGCAGAGCCCGCCGCAGCCGTCCAGGAGATCGTTGCAGGACAGCTTCAGGGCGAGCTTCCGGGCCTCCGCGAACCTTTCGGATGCCTCGTCGGCCAGCCGGACGTCCAAAGCGAGGCTCCCGGTGTTCTCCGGGTACTCTATCGTGATGAAGACGAGATCCGTGGGGCAGGCCGGGCTTTTCAGCTGGTGCTCTATTATGTTGCGGCGGATGTCCGGGGGAGGATCGGAGAGGGGGGTGCCGTCGTCCGCGCAGGCGCTGTCCTCGCAGATCCCCGGCCAGCCGCCCAGCCAGTCGGAAAAGATCCAGGCCTCCCCGGCGGAGGGCAGGGCCGCGATCGCGGCCAGCGCCAGCAGTGCCGCAGCTGGCGCGGAGCGGATGCCCATGGCCCGGCGAGGCGCCCCCGACGCTCCGGCCGCCGTGCGAGGCCGGGGTTTCACCGCGAATCCCCGCCGGCGGGGCTTCCGTCGGCTTCCCGGCCGGCGGAGGTTCCTGAAGAGTCGCCGTCCGAGGTTCCGGCCGGCCGGCCGCCCCCGTCCATAAGCCCGCCTTCCGTCCCGGTGCGGTGAACGGTGTCGGGACCTG
>JAIRZX010000357.1 GCA_031267005.1 Deltaproteobacteria bacterium | reverse complement strand
ACGATCCGCGTATCGTTAAGCAATTGCGCGTTGTCCGGCCGCTTGTCCCTCTCGGCAAGGCTAATGAGGGGCGAATCGTACTCGTCTATCAAGAGCACGACTTTCTCCCCGTTCGTTTTGCGGACGTCTTCCAGAAGGTTAAAAAATGTGTTGGCGTAATCGGCTCCGTGCAGGGAAACCTGGTGGCGCTCGGCGTTTTTCCCAAGGAGATCCATGATGTTTTCTTTTAAAATTTCCACGCTCTCGCTGTCCGCCGGACCGGACATGTCCAATTTAATGACCGGACGGGGGACGAAAGCCGGGGAAGACATGCGTTCCTCGACGGCGAGGCCCTGGAAAAGATCAATCCTGCCCGAGTAAAACGCGTCGAGGGTACTCACCGTAAGAGACTTGCCGAAACGGCGGGGCCTTGAGCAAAAAATAAACTTTCCCCACTCCCGCAACATAGGTAGATACGCCGACTTGTCGACGTAGACTCCCCTTTCTTGCCTCAGGTCTTCAAAAACAGGATTTCCGATGGAAAGAACGGGCAATTCCTCCGGCATGGATTTCTCCTTTCGGTCGTCGGAAATTTTGCCAAGATGGAAATTTCCAACAATTTACAATAATTTATCATATCATGAAGTTTAAAACAACGTATTGCTTTTCCTGTCCCGACAATGATGGCCAAAGACTCGCCCGGTCGAGCCAGGTTCAGCGCCTAGCCGGGGTTCCGGTTTCGGACAGATGCGTTACGGAGGTCAGAAGGCGTTCATTAGCCGGAGGAGCTATCCAGAGGAAAAAATGACCGGAATCGGCGAAACAGCCGCGAAGGCGGGTCCTTTCGTTGGCCAGCAATAAAATATGATAAATGACGCCCGTAATATACCTGAAAGCACGTCGCAAAATATGGAATTCTCGTAAAAGAGTTAGGAGAAAACTGGAATAACACTCAACGCCTGACATACTGGCTATGACGTTGCCGGAACCAGTATTTTCCCGGCCGTTCCAACGCCTTTCAGCCAGATGCGAGCCCATGGGCTCGCCTGCCGCGACCGGTCTCCGGCTGCCGCGCCGGAGGACCCGGCGGCCCCCGGACCGCCCGCGCCTCGCCCGCATCCTTGCCTGAAACCTCCAAGAACGCTCCAGCGCGGCCCCAAAAGCCAGTTGCCCGCTCGCGAAGGATTCCCTCGCGTGCCCCGAAGGTCTCTTGTGGTCCATAGGGCCAGACTGAAAGCGTACGGCGGAGTCGGGATTCGTGGCGCCCTCCGGGTTCGGCCCTACGGGCCGGACGCGGCGAAATCCCCGGAGGCTAGCGTGGTTTTTTAGGCCGCGACGGCGACCGGGCGACAGCGCCACGTTTCCGCCTGGCCTTCAACTTCACGACGAACGGGCTCTCGGCGGCGGGGGGAATTTGGCGGGGTCCGGTCGCGTCGGGAACTCCTGGCGCTGTACCAGGCCATCCCAGGGAGCCTGGGCTCCGGGAACAACGGACTGGCCCAGGCCAGCGGGCAGCGAGGCTTAGGGGGCTTCACTGGCCCTAGTATGTTGCAAGTGCCCCGGACGTTGCCGGAGGCGGCGCCGGGAGGCCTGGACGCAACATGCGGGGAGGCCGGCCCTGCGGGCGGGCGCGGAACGCCGTCGGCTTCGCCTGCGGGCCCCCCTTGTTTCAGCCATGAAGGAGGGGCCGCCCGGGGCCGCGGGGCAGCTGAATGGAAACGGAAGACGGAACTACGCTTCGCGCAGACCGCCTCCCGGTTCTCTTGCGGGCTGGCTCCACCCACATGGACCGGAGCGGGCTGCGGGGGCTGCATTGGCGAGACCGGCGCCTGGGCTCACGAGCCGCGCTTCTCCCAGGCCCGCCTGTTCCACGAAAACAGGATGGCGGTCGCCTCGGGGCCCGGCGTCATGGCCGGGCAGGCAGGGCGGGACGGCGCCTGGAGGGTTCCGCCCGCCTTCCGCGAAGTAGGCGCCCTTGCGGCGGCGATAAAGCCTCGGATGCGTTCGCAGGGGCGATAACGAAGAAGCCCCGGGGCGTGGGGCCGCAGGGCTTCGGGGGACGGCGGGCTTCAGGGAGTTGCCGGGAGCCGAGTGGCTTCGCGGCTTTGCGCAGCCTCGAAAATGATCCGGCGCTTGGAGGCTCTTCCGCGCGGGCGTCCTCGGGCGTCCTCGACGTCCGGGGCCCGGGGCGTTCGCGCGTCCGGGCGGGCGGCGGGATCAGGCGGCGACTCGGCCGGTCAGGCGGGAGCGGGCTTGTCCCAGAGGAGGAGGATCGGGGAGGCTATGAAGATGGAGGAGAAGGTCCCGACCGTGATGCCTATGCTCAGGGCCAGCGCGAAGTCCTGGTTGACCGGGCCGCCCAGGAAGTACAGGCTGAAGAGGGCGAGCAGCGTCGTGCCAGAGGTGAGGATGGTGCGCGACAAGGTCTCGTTAATGCTGCGGTTGATGATTAAAGGGTAGTTGCCTTTGCGGTTGCGGGCGTGGTTCTCCCGGATGCGGTCGAAGACTATGATGGAGTCGTTCAGCGAGTAGCCGATGATGGTGAGGACGGCCGCGACGAAGGAGAGGGTTATCTCCTTTTCCAGAAGGGAGAAGGCCCCGGTAGTGATTACGACGTCGTGCATGAGCGCGAGTATCCCCCCCAGGGCGAAGGTGAAGCGCATGAAGTAGCACGTGACGCAGGTTACCATGAGGGACGTTATGATGAGGGCGCCCACCCCGACCTTGAAGAGCGACACCAGGTAGACGGCGCCCAGGAGTATCGCGGCGAACATCAGGGCGGTGCCCCACCTCTTCTCGAAACGGCCGGTGATGTAAATGATTATTATGAGGACCGAGTAGTAAACGGCGTACAGGGCCTTCTGCCTCAGGTCGGCGCCTACCTTGGGGCCTACCATCTCCTGGCGGCGCACCTCGACCTTGTCGGCCCCGAAGGCGGCGTTAAGCGCCGAGACCGCCCTCCCCGAGAGACCGGCGTCCCCGGAGCCCTCGTCGTTCTGGACGTTTATGAGGTACTCGTTCTCGCCGCCCTGGCCGTAGTCCTGGACGCTGGAGACGTTGAAGCCCGCGCCCGAGAGCGCTTCCCTCACCGCGTCGGGGGTGGCGGAGGGATCGGCGAAGCGGGCCTGGATGAGCGACCCGCCCTGGAAGTCCACCCCGAGGTTAAGGCCCTTGTGGGCTATTATCGAGACGATTGAGACGAGTATCATGAGCCCCGAGAAGAGGAAGGCCCACTTCCGGTTGCCGATGAAGTTTACGTTCACTCCGGGCTTAATCAGTTCGACTGTCATAACGGTCCTTGGGTGCGGTCTGTTCCCTTGGGTCTCGGCCGGCACGGGCGGCCGGCTGTGGATTGCCGCCGTCCGGCGGGGCCGCCGGACGCCCGTCCCCGATCAGATGCTGATCCTCTTGGGTTTGAGCTTGGAGACGGCCAGGTCGAAGACGAACCTGGATGCGAAGACGCCGGTGAACATGGACGAGAAGATGCCGATTATGAGGGTCACGGCGAAGCCGCGGATGGGACCGCTCCCGAACTGGTAGAGGACCATGGCGGCCAGGACCGTCGTGATGTTGGCGTCGAAGATGGTCCAGAAGGCCCTGCCGAAGCCGCTGGAGACGGCGGCCCAGGGGGGCCTGTTCTGGCGGACCTCCTCGCGTATTCGTTCGAAGATGAGGATGTTGCAGTCCACCGCCATGGCGAGCGTCAGCACCAGCCCGAAGATGCCGGGCAGGGTCAGGGTCGCGCCCAGGGCGGCCAGCGCCCCCAGGACGATGGGGAAGTTCATGAGGAGCGCCAGGTCCGCCACCACCCCGGACCAGCGGTAATAGAACAGGAGGAACAGCAGGATGAGGCCCAGGCCCAGGGCCCCGGCCTTAAGCCCCTGCTGGATGGAGTCCTGGCCCAGGGAGGGGCCCACGGTCCGCTCCTCCAGGATGGACACGGGGGCCGGCAAGGCGCCCGCGCGGAGGACCACCGAGAGCATCCGGGCCTCCTCCATGGTGAAGGAGCCCCTGATGTAGGCCTCCCCGTCGGGGATGCGCGACTCGATGTTGGGGGCGCTGTAGACTATGTTGTCCAGGACTATGGCCAGCCGCCGGTTTATGTAGCGGTCGGTTATGTCCGCGAACTCCCTGGCGCCGCGGCCGTCGAATCGTATGGAGACCCTGGCGTCGCCGAAGTCGCCCACGTAGGCGCGGGCGTCGGTGAGGGAGTCCCCGGTCATCAGGGTCTGCTTCCGGAGCAGGATGGGCGAGAAGCTCTCGACCCCGGTGGCGGGGTCCACGAACTTCTCCTGGTAGACCTCGGTGCCCGGGGGCGGCCCTGTCCGGAGCGCCTCCTCGGCCGTCTTGGGGCCGTTGTCCACCAGCTTGAACTCCAGGACCGCAGTGCGCCCGATGAGGTCCACGGCCCTGGCCGGGTCGTCGAAGCCGGGGAGCTGGATGAGGATCCTGTCCTCGCCCTGGGGCCTTATGTCGGGCTCGAGCACTCCGAACATGTCGACGCGGTTGCGGATGGTCTCCAGCGCCTGGCGGCCGGTCAGGCTGCGCACGTCGGCCGCCTCGTCGGCGGTGAGCGTGAGCGTCAGGAGCGAGTCGCTGGACGAGGACGCCCTCAGCCCGAAGAAGCTCTTTTCCAGTAGATCCTCCACGGGCTTCCTGGAGGCGGGATCGCTCAGCCTCACCAGGATGTCCATGGAGTTCTCGTTTTCCACGGTGACGCCGGCGATCTTGGCGTCGGACACGGCCCGCCTCAGGGTGTCGGCGGAACGGCGGGCGCTGTTCCTCAGCGCCGCGTCCATGTCCACCTCCATCGTGAGGGAGATCCCGCCCTTGAGGTCCAGGCCGAGGCTGATGGACCGGTCGGGAAGGAGGCTTCTGAAAAAGGAGCTGTTCTCCCCCTTGGGCGCCATGAAGGTGGGGAGCGTGGTATAGATGCCGACAGCCAGCACCACGGCGAGGATCACGGCGCGCCAGGTCAGGTTATGGATCATAGTTTCTAAGGCTCTTCCAAGCGGCGGGGACCGGAAGCCGCTTGCGGGCTGGCGCCGGGAGCGGCCTTCGGGCCCCGGTTCCGGCGCGTCCGGCTTCTTGCGGGCGTCTTTAGTGGCGTCTGGCGGGCCTGTTGCCGCCCCGTCCGGCGGGCTTGGGGCCGTCCGTCCCGGGGGCCCGCTGCCGCCCCGTCTTAAATGGCCGCCCGTCCAGCGGGCTGGCGGCCGTCCGCCCCGTCGGCCCGGAAGGAGCGGCCGGCGGCCTTAGCGCGGGCGGCGGCCGCCGGCGCCCGGCGGGGCGGGCACGGGCCGGGCCCCCGGCCCGCCGGAGGATCAGGACTTGGCCAGGGGGTCGCTCTCCGAAGGGGCGGGGGTGTCGATGGGCTTGTCGCCCTGGCGGATGACGCCGGCTATGGCGGAGCGGGCGATCTTGACCCTGACCTCGGGGGCTATCAGGACGGTGAGTTCGCGCGCGTCCACGTGGGTGACCGTGCAGAGGAGCCCCCCCGTGGTCTGGATGCGGTCGCCCTTGCGGACGGAGTCCAGCATGTTCTGGCGCTCCTTCTGCTGCTTCTTCTGGGGCCTCAGCATCAGGAAATAGAAGATGAGGATGAAGCCCACGATGAAGATTATGAGCTGGGCTCCTCCGCCTCCGGCCGGGGCTCCGTCGGCGCCTTGGCCGCCGCCCTGGCCGGCTCCGGGTGCCGCGGCGAAGGCGACGGCCGCGGAGAGGTACAAGTTGGTTAGCATCAAGTGGACTCCTGGGGGATTGACTCTGAAGGCTTTAAAACGAACGGAAGGGTGCGGGCGCGGCCTTTCCCGCGAGGCTCGGGGCGCCTGGCCCAAGTCCGGAGGCGCCGGGGGAACCGCGGGGAGCGGGCGGGGCGGCAAGCCGCCGGAGCGGGCGCCGGGGTAACCGCGCGGAGCGGGCGGGCGCGGGGGGAAGCGGCTTGGGCCGGGGGCGCCGGCGCCGCGGGCCCCGGCAAAAAGGACGCCCTGGGGCGTCCCGGGGCGGGCGGGGCCCGCTGGAGGGTGCGCCCCGGGGCTTCGGGGAGAGGCGCCGGGGAGGGTTCGGGGGGCTTCGCGCCGCCTGGGGCTCAAAGCTCCGGGGCAAGCCGGTCGGGCCTGCCCTGGCGGGCCGGTCAGTCCGGGGGGGTCTGGCCGTAGGCTTCTAAAAACTCATTATAATAACACATAAACGAGCCGTCGAGCAAACTTTTCCGGGCGCCGGAGACCAGATCCTGGTAGAAGGCGAGGTTGTGGATCGTGGCCAGCCGGGGGAAGAGGGGCTCGTTCTGGGCCTGCAGGTGCCTCAGGTAGGCCAGGGAATAGTTCCTGCAGCACCGGCAGGAGCATCCCGGATCCGGGGGGAGCGGATCGTCCTTGAACCGCGCGTTCCTGACGTTCAGCTTCCCCGCGCGGGTGAAAAGCTGGCCGTTCCTGGCGTTCCGCGTGGGCATCACGCAGTCGAACATGTCGGCCCCCAGCCGTATGCCGTCAAGGATGTCCTTGGGCGTCCCGAGACCCATCAGGTACCTGGGCTTTTTATCCGGAAGGGCGGAAAGGCTCGCCTCCGCGGCTTCGAGCATCGCCTCCCTGGGCTCTCCCAGGGCCAGGCCCCCGGCGGCGTAGCCCGGGAGATCGAGCCCCGCTAGCTCGCGGGCCGAGCGGGCCCTCAGATCCGGGTAGAAGCCGCCCTGCGCTATGCCGAACAGGAGCAGCCCGGTGTCGGGGCGCCAGGCGGCCTTGGAGCGTTCGGCCCAGCCCAGGGTAATCGCCATGGACTTTTCCGCCTCGGCCCGGCTGGCGGGGTAGGGGGTGCATTCGTCCAGGCACATCATGACGTCGGAGCCCAAGAGGGTCTGGACTTCCACCGCCCGTTCCGGGGTGAAGCCGAACTTCGCCCCGTCGTAGGGGGAGCGGAACTCCAGCCCCTCCTCGGAGAGCCGCCTCAGCCCGGAAAGCGAGTAGACCTGGAAGCCGCCGCTGTCGGTGAGTATCGGCCCGTCCCAGCCCATGAACCTGTGGAGCCCCCCCAGGGACGCTATCAGTTCCGCCCCCGGCCTCAGCATGAGGTGGAAGGTGTTGGACAGCACGATTTTCGCCCCGAGCTCGGCCAAATCCCTCCCGTCCACGGCCTTCACCGAGGCGCGGGTCCCCACAGGCATGAAGGCCGGGGTGGGGAACTCGCCGTGGAGGGTCCTTATCGTTCCCGCCCTGGCGCGGGACCGCCCGTCCAGGGCGGCTGGGGTGAAAACGGGTTCCATCGGGTTCCTGGTTGGCCGCGCGCCGCTGCCGGGATCCGCGGCCTTGATCCGCCGCCGCTTCCGGCTCTTGGAGGGTGGTGCCGGCTTCGGGCCGGGAAAGTTTGCGGGCCCGGGAGCTTCGGGGTTTCGGGGGCGGAAGCAATAAAGGCTTCCGGGTTCGGACGCTTGCGGGCCCGAAGGCTTCGGGGTCCGGGGGCTTCGCGGCCGCCCCGGCGGCGGGCCTGCGGGACTGCCTGGCATGGCGGCCGGGCGGGCTGCCCGCGGCGAAGGGTTTCCGGGCTTGGATTTCGACGGCGGGCTTGGATAGGCCGGCATGAAAGACGCGGAGGGTGGTCGGGGCTCCGGCGCCGGGAGGCGCGCGGCGGCTTTCCAGCCCGGGGCCCCCTAATATTTCTGCACCAGCGCCACCCCGGCCAGGCTGAACATGAGCCCGCACACGACCGTGGCGGTTATGGCCTCCCCGTGGACCGCGGCGCCCGACAGGAGCCCGAAGAAGGGCACGAGGGAGATGAAGATGCCCGCCTTGTGGGGGCCCAGGGCCAGGATGCCCCTGTAAAACAGGGTGAAGCCCAGCCCAGTCCCCAGGATCCCCAGGAAGGCCAGGGAGATCCAGGTTTTCATGCCGAAGCCGGCGAAGGAGGAGAGGGGCTCGCCGCTTAAGGCCGTAAGCGGCACGAGCAGCGCGACCGCCGCCAGTGTCGTCCAGGTGTTGGCGGCCAAGGGCGAGACCCTGCTCACCACGAGCTTGCCCAGGAGCGAGTACGCCGCCCAGCTGGCTACGCAGCACAGCATTATGAGGTCGCCCAGGTTTAAATTCCCGGAGAGGAGCGCGGAAAGCGATCCCCCCGAGACCACCAGGAGAGTCCCCGAGACCGCGAGCCCCATGCCCAGGATCCGGACGAGTGTGAGCCTCTCGCCGAAAAAGACCACTGCCCCCAGGTAGATGAAGACCGGGTTCACGGTGACGATGACCGAGCCCCGGCCCGCCCCAGTCATGGACAGGCCCTTTATGAAGAAATAGTTGTACATAACGAGGCCCGTCAGTCCCGAGAGCCCCAGGAGGAGCCACGTGGAGGGCTTCGGGTTCCTGGGCAGGAAGCCTTCCTTGGACATGGCGCACTGGGGTACCAGCACCGCCGCCGCCAGGATGAAGCGCCACATGGCGGAGGTCAAGGGGCCCGCCCCCTCCGAGGCGGACTTGCCGGCCGCGAAAGTGCCGCCGAATATGGCAGCGGTGAGGACGAGGAGCCCGCGGGTGGCCCAGAGGCTTCCGGCCGGTAGGGGGTTGGGGCCGCCGGGGTTGCCGGGGCCGCGCCGGGCATCGGGCCCTTCCCGCAGCTTAGGGGATGGCGGGACATCCGGGCTTGCCGTCGCTTCCGGGTTTGCCTGCGCTTCCGGGCATGCCTGCGCTTCCGGGCATGCCGTCGCTTCCGGGGCATCGCCTGGCGCGCCCGCGGCTTCGGGCCGTCCCCCGGGCGCGTCGGGGGCCTCCGGGACGGCGGGGGGCCGGGCTGGATCCTCTCTGGCGTCCACCTCGCCCTCAGCCCCTCACGTGCCCGTGGCCGAAGACCACGAACTTCCTCGAGGTGAGCTCCTTGAGGCCCATGGGGCCGTAGGCGTGGAGCTTGGTGGTGGAGATGCCTATCTCGCCGCCCATGCCCAGGACGCCCCCGTCGTTCAGGCGCGTGGAGGCGTTCACCATGACGCAGGAGGCGTCCGCTTCCTCGACGAACCTCCTGGCGTTGGCGAGATCGTTCGTGAGTATGCTCTCGGTGTGGCGGGAACCGTGGCGGCGGATGTGGTCCAGGGCCGCGTCGAGGTCCGGGACCGCCGCCACGTTCAGCGCGAGATCCAAGTACTCCCGGTCGAAGTCTTCCTCGGATGCCTCCGTCAGGGCCTCGCCCAGCTGCGCCAGGTGCCCCATGCATTCTTTGGAGGCCCGCACGGCCACCCGGTAGTTCTTGAGCTCGGGGGCAAGCGCGGACAGGAGCGCTGGGGCCTCCGCCTCGTGGACCAGGAGGCACTCCAGCGCGTTGCAGGCGGCGGGGCGGCTGGCCTTGGCGTCGATTATGACCTTGACGGCCGAGGGCAAGTCGGCGCCCGCGTCCACGTAGAGGTGGCAGACGCCCTTGTAGTGCTTCAGGACCGGCACCTTGGCGTTCTCCGCCACCATGCGGATAAGCCCCTCCCCGCCGCGGGGGATGGCGAGGTCCACGCAGTCGTCGAGCCCTACGAGCTCCAGGATCTCCTCCCGGCCCATGGCGGGGATGACCGCCACGGCGTCCTCGGGGAGCCCGGCCTCGGCGAGGGAGCGCCTCATGATGGCCCCCAGGAACTTGGAACTCTTGGCGCTCTCCTTTCCGGGCTTGCAGACTATGGCGTTTCCGCTTTTGACCGTGAGCGCCGCGGCCTCGGCTGCGGCGCCGGGGCGCGCCTCGCAGATGAAGGCGATGACACCCAGCGGCACGCGCATCCTGCCGACCGTAAGCCCCGACGCCATGCGCTCCAGCTCCTCCAAGCCGTAGAGGGGGTCGGGGAGGGCGGCCACGTCCAGGAAGCTTTTCACCAGCCCGTCCACCCGGCTCTGGTTCAAGGCAAGCCGGTCCAGAAAGGCCTCGGTGTGACCGCTGGCGAGCGCGGAGGACACGTCCTCGGCGTTTTCGGCCACGAGCGCCTTGGAACTCCTCTTGATGTTATGCGCCGCGCGCTCGAGAAAAGCGTTCCGCGCGGCGCCGGTGCTTTTGGCCAGTTTCGGGAGGGAGGCCTTGGCGGCCTCGGCTACTGCCCTGATGCTCATGGGACGTTCCTTTGCGGCATGGACGCCCGGTGCGAGGCGGCGGGCGGGCTTGGACGGGCCTGGCGGGGAGGATGCGCGGGCGTCCCCGGCGAGGCGCGGGCGCTGCGCGGGCGGGCGGACGTTTGGACGGATCCAGCCTGGCGGGCGGGTGGACGGCCCCCGCCGGCGCGCGCCTCTGCCGGAAAAGCGCGCGGCCGGGAGGGACCTTCAACACGAAGGCCGGAAACGGGCGCCGGAAAACAAAAAGCCGGACAAGGCAAGCGGAAGGCAAGGCCGGAAAAGACAGCGGAAGCCGTGAAACAGGCAGGAACGGAAGGTAAAACCGGGTAAAGGCAGGAACGGAAGGTAAAACCGGGTAAAGGCAGGGACGGAAGGTAAAACCGGGTAAAGGCAGGGACGGAAGGGGAAACAGGGAAAAAGCAGGGAAACGGGAAAAGGCGAAAAGGTCCGGAAATTTTCTGATGATCCAAGGCGCGTCAAGGGATACGGGCGGGAAATGCGGGCGCGGGGCCCGCCCCCGGCGAACAGGCGCGCCGGGAAGGAGGGAGCGGGCTTTCGGCGCGGACGCCGGTCCGGGAAGGCCTTGGCGGGATTCCCGGGCCGCTGAAGGGGCCGGACAGTTCGGGCAAGCGGGGGCGCCGCCGCCGGACAGCGAGCGGCCCTCAGCTGTCAGCGTGTCGCGCCGCGCTTTCGGCAAAGGATTTTCCGAGCCGAGCCGAAACGCAACTCCCGCCTGGCTTCCGGGATGATCCTCGGGGCGATTCCCTGACAGGGTCCGCCGTGCCGCATTCTAAAGGCGTCAGGCTTAAGCCATCAGGCTTCAGGCTTAATGCTCCAGGCTTAATGCTCAAAGCTGAAGGCTCCAGGCTGAAGGATTCGGCTTCAGCCTGAAGGCAAAAGGCGACGTGATTCGGACATCGGCCCAATCTGGCCTTTCCCGCGCGCCCGGCTATCCCTTCTCTCCGCCCGCCGCGGCTTCGTCCTCCCGCTCCGCCGCGGAGGAGCCGGCGGGGGCTTCGGGATCCACCATGATAACCTGCGTGATTATCACCGGCTTGCGGCTGATGTGGGCCCTGAAAAGCGACTTAACGTCAGCCTGGAGCTTCCGGACCAGCTCCTCGGGCTCGCCTCCGGGGCCCGGGGTCCAGGCGCCGGGGTTCTTGGCGAACTGGGCGCAACAGTCCCAGGCCAGCTCCTGGAGGGAAAGGGTAAGGTCCTGCTCGTCCGCGTAGCGCACGCCCTGGATGGAGACGGCGGGGGCGGCCAGGGGCCCCAGCGAGCGGGAGTCCAGGGCCGCGGAGACCGTGACGACCCCGTACTCGGAGAGGCGGCGGCGCTCCTTCAAGACCGGATCGCTCGGCGAACCCAGCCTCTTGCCCTCGACGAGGCGGCGCCCGGTGCGCACGCTTTTCATCATCCTGTAGGAGCGGTCCCGGCCGAGCGCCACCCTCTGGCCGTCGGCGAGCAGGAGCACCCGCGAGCGGGGTATGCCCAGCTCCTCGGCTATCTCGCGGTGGCGGTGGAGATGGCGGAGTTCCCCGTGCACCGGGATGAGGTAGTGGGGCTTGGTGAGGGAGAGCATGAGCTTCAGCTCGTCTATGTGCCCGTGTCCGGAGGCGTGGATCACTTCGGCGTGGGGGTCGACCACCTTGGCGCCGAGGTGCCTGAACAGGTTCATGAGCTCCCCTATGGCGGTCTCGTTGCCGGGTATGGCGCGCGCGGAGAAGATTATGGTGTCGCCCCCGCGCACCTCCACCTGGCGGTGCTCGCCCGCTGCCATGCGGGCCAGGGCGGCCAGGGGCTCCCCCTGGCTCCCGGTCGCCACGATTATGAGCTCCCGGTCCTCGCACTGCTCCGCCATTTCGAAGTCGATCTCGATGCCTATGGGGATGTCGAGGTAGCCCAGCTCCTGGGCCAGGCTCACGTTCCCGGTCATGCTCCGGCCGGTGAAAACGATCTTGCGCTCGGAGGCTATGGCCGCCTTGACGATCTCGCGGATGCGGGTGAGGCTCGAGGCGAAGCAGCCCACGATTATGCGCCCCGGGGAGTCCTTGAAGAGGCGCGAGAGCGTGCGCCCCACCTCCTTCTCGCTCGTCGAGTGGCCGGGGGCGTCGCTGTTGGTGGAGTCGGAGAGGAGGGCCAGCACCCCCTCTTCCCCGTAGGAGGCGAACTTGTAGAGGTCCGTCCGGTCGGCCTCGGGGGCCGAGAGGTCCATCTTGAAGTCGCCGGTATGCACCAAGGTGCCGGCCGGGGTGCGCACAGCGACGGCGACGGCGTCCAGGATGCTGTGGCTGACCTTTATGAACTCCAGGCCGAAGGGACCCAGGGCCACGGTGCTCCGCGGCCTTATTTCGCGGTACTCCGGCATGGGGGCCTTCTGCTCCTGGATGCGGTCCTTGGTCAGCTCCAGGGTGAACTTGGTCCCGAAGACCGGGATGCGGGGGATCTCCCGCATCAGGAACGGGAGGGCGCCTATGTGGTCCTCGTGCCCGTGGGTCAGGATCAGGCCCAGGATCTTGTCCTCGTTGGCCTTTAAGAAAGTGAAGTCCGGGACTAGGAGGTCCACGCCCGGCTGGTCCGGCCTGGGGAACATGAGGCCGGCGTCTATGACTATCATGGACCCCTGGCAGGACAGGGCCATGCAGTTCATGCCGATCTCGCCCAGGCCCCCCAGGGGTATTATCTCAAGCTGCGGCTCTTCCCCGGTGAAGGGCGCCGGCTCGGTCGTAGTGAGGCCGTCGTTCACCGGATGGGCACCTGTTCAAATCCTTCCATGTCGGAAAAAGTCCTTTCGGCTCCCCTATTCCGGGAAGCGGTCTATCCCGGAGAAATCCAGGCGGTTTACCGCGAGCGTCAAGGCCTCCGAGAGGCTGTCCGCGCCCCCCATGTCGCCTATGAGCTTGCGCTTGGAGGCGTCGGCCTCGGCGTGGGATCTCACTACGAGTTCCAGGCCCGGGCGGTCCATCACGGCCTCCAGCCTGACGTGGCTGGCCAGATCCGAGCCCTGGACGTCTATGGCGAGATCCGCGATGTTTATCGTGACCCTGGCCTTGGCCCCGGCGGTCCCGGTCGAGGCCGTGACGCCCTGGAGCCTCAGCCTCTCGCTTACGGCCTCGAAGACGGCGGTCTCGACGTTTAGCATGCTCCGGGAGATGGTCTCGCCGTTGGGCAGGGTGACCTTGAAATCTATAAGGCCGTTCTGGCTTCCCTTGAAGAGGCCGCGGTTCATGGCCTCCGGGCCCACGAGGGACTTGGAGGCCCTCTTGTCCGAGACGACCAGCTGGACCGCCGCCTTGTGGAGCTGGGAGCCGGGCGACGGGTTGAAGGAGAGCCCGAGGCGGCTGGAACCCCCAAAGCAGGATGCCGCGAAAAGTAGGGTCAGGGCCAGGGCGGGGATGGACTTGAGCGCTGAGCCGCGGGGCATGGTGGTGTCTCCTTGCGGCGCGCGGGAACCGGGGTTCACGCGGCGCGTTTGGCCTTTCGGGCGCTTGAAGGCAATCAGGGCGGGGCCGTGAAATCCGGCCCGCCGGGAAAGGCGGGGCGACGCTTTGGGGGGCGCGGGCGGGGCGGGTGAGGCTTGCGGGAGGCGCGGGGCCAGGGCGCAAATAACCCTTGCCCCGGGGACGCCCGGGGCCGACTTCGGCCTATTATGCGGAAACGGCGCCCGTTTGTCCAGCGCTTGGGGCCCTGCCGGAAGGTCCCGCTAGCTTTGGGCGGAGCCCCGGAGGGGGCTTCCGGCGCCGCTTGGAGGCCGCGCCCGGGGCCCGGGGCCAAGGCGCCCTCTCGGGAACGGAGGGGCCGGGCCGGGCCGGGCCGGGAGCCGGGGGCGGCGGAGAGGGCAGGGGGGGATCATGGCTGCGGGCGTGCGCCCTTGCGGGCATCAAGGGACTTGCGGGGCATCAAGGGCCTTGGAGGAACCTGTCCTTGACCGCCAGGAAATAGCCTATGGCCGCGAGCATCAGCGCGTGGGTGATTCCGCCCCGCCTGAAGCTATCCTCCAGCTCGTCCAGGGAGAGGAGGAGGGATTCGGCCTCCTCGTCCTCGTCGAAGCTCACGCCGGAGCTTTTGACGGCGTTCCTGACGACGGCGGTGGTGATGCCGTTTTCGAAGAGAGCGGGGTTCGGGTTGAGCGTGATGAGTTCTTCGGCGGGGCCGGCCGTGTAGCCGGTCTCTTCCCGGAGCTCGCGCACCGCTGCTTCCAGGGGGGTCTCGTCCGGGCCGACCGCCCCTCCCGGGAGTTCCAGGGAGAAGCCCCGGGACCCGTGGCGGTACTGGTTCACCATGACCACGCGGTTTTCGGGATCCAGGGCTATGACGTTCGCCCAGGAGGGGGAGCGCAGCACAGAGAAGGCTTTGACGCGCCCGTCCTTGGGGGAGAGGGCCGAGCGCTCCACCGCCGCGAAGACGGGTGTGCGGAGGATCTCCTCGTCCCTGACCCACTTCCACGGGAGGATGCGGCCCGCGCTTCCGGGGGAGGGGGGTGATTGCGCGGACGGCGGCTTGGTCGGGGCGCTCACGGGAGGGCCTTCACGGTCTTGTAGCGCTTCTTCCCGGCCCTTAAGGTCACCTGGCCCTTGGCCAGCCAGGCCGCCCCCTTCACCGGGCTGGACTCCGAGCCGGGGGCGAGCCTCTCCTCGTCCGCGTATGCCCCGCCCTGGCGTATGAGCCTCCTGGCCTCGGACTTGGAGGAGGCGAGCCCGGCCAGGACGAAGAGCCCGGCCAAATCGGCCCCCTCCAGGACGGAGAGCGCTATCTCTTCCGCGGGCAGCTCGGCCGCGGAGTCCGGGGCGGAGCACTCGGCTATGCGGGAGCTGGTGGGGACCGAGAGATCCGGGTCGGCCGCTCCGAAGGCCTTGGCCGACGCCCTGAAGGCCTCGGCCGCCGCTTCGAAGCCGTGGCAGGCGAGAGTCACCTCGAAGGCCAGGATCTCCTTCGCCCGGTTCACGAGGTTGCCCGGAAGCGTGGCCAGGCGCCTGCACTCGTCCAGGGGCAGGAAGGTGAAAAGCGAAAGGAGCCTCCCCGCCTCCTGGTCGTCTATGTTGCGCCAGAACTGGTAGAAGTCGTAGACGGGGGTGCGGGCGGCGGAGAGCCACACCGCCCCTGAGGCGGTCTTCCCGAACTTCTCGCCGGTGCGGGGGTCCAGGAGGAGCGGCATCGTGATGCCGTAGGCCGACCCCCCGGCCTCGCGGCGGATAAGCTCGATGCCGGCCACGATGTTGCCCCACTGGTCCTGGCCGCCCATCTGGAGCGTGGCCCCCTCCTCCCTGAACAGGACCAGGAAGTCGTATGCCTGCATTATCATGTAGTTGAACTCCAGGAAGCTCAACCCCTGCTCCAGGCGGCTACGGTAGCTCTCGGCGGTGAGCATCCTGTTGACCGAGAAGTGCCTTCCGATGTCGCGCATGAAGCTTACGTAGTTAAGATCCTTCAGCCACGCCGAGTTGTCCCGGAGGACGCCGTTGCCCTTGGGCGGCAAATCCACGAACCTCTCCAGCTGGGGGGCTATCCCCCTGCCGTTGGCTTCTATGTCCTCCAGGGAGAGAATCTTCCTGGCCTCCCTGCGGCCGGACGGGTCCCCCACCATGGAGGTCCCCCCCCCGAGTAGGGCGATGGGCCTGTGGCCCAGCCGGTTCAGCCAGCTCAGGGCCATGAGGGGCAGGAGGTGGCCCACGTGAAGGGAGTCCGCAGTGGCGTCGAAGCCTATGTAGGCCGACACGGGGCCTTTGGAGAAAAGCTCCTGGAGGCCTTCCTCGTCGGTCACCTGGTAGTTGAAGCCGCGCTCCTGGAGCGCCCTGTAGGCGTTTAGCTGTTCCAATGGAAATCCGTCCGGTATTTTTCGGCGGCCAGGCCCGGCCCCTCCGCCGCCGGAGTGCGGGGCGGGGGTCCGGAGCCGGGCCGGCGGGGCGGTGGGCGGGTGGAGAAGAAGCGGGCGGGGAGGGCCCGCCCTGGAGGGCCCCTCCCCGCCCGCGGGGGGCTTGCGCGGGGCGGCGTCCGCGGGCCTGGCCGCCGGGAATACGGCATGGACGCGCGGGAGGGCCCGCCCTGACTCCTTGCGGTGCGGAGGCGAAGGCGGGCGGGCCGCCCGGTTCGGCAAAGGGGACTGAACCGGCTTGGCGGCAGGCGCCGCCGGGCGTCAGGCGCCAGGGGCGCCGGAGCCTGAAGGGGGTTGAGGGCTGGGGCCGTTTGGGGAGTTTGAGGGAGTTCCGGAAGGAAGCCGGGGCCGGCCTCCGCAGGGGCCGGGGTGAAGCCGCTCTCCGGCGCGCGGCCGGGCGGGGCACGGACTGGCAGGGAGGTCGCCGGGGCGGGCGGCAAAAGCCGGGCGGCCGCATTCGCCTGGGGACCGGGAAAGGGCCGCCCGTTCCGGGTTTGCCCTTCGGTGGCTTAAGGAAAACCGCGCCCAAGCAGGATCGCCGGGCACGGCGCCGAGGCGGGGCGGAAGGCTAACGCCCTCCTGCCGTATCCGGAAGGCGCGTCCCGGCGCCCGCGTCCGGGCGAGGGGGACGCGGGAAGCCCGGGCTGGGGCGCCTCGTGCCGCCGTTACCCCCAAGGGTTCCGGAGACTTCGGACAAATCGGGTTTCAGCTCCGCGCTCGTTCTCTCGCGGCTCATGCCGGAGTCGCGCATGGCTCGGACGGCGGCGGCCTTCAAGCCCTCGGCCTCCCTGAGGAGGGACTCGCCCTCCTCCGGGAACCCGGAACAATTCCCCTCCGCCACGCCGTCCGCGAGGCTTGCGGTATTGTAACCGGTCATGTCTTTGAAGCAGCTTGAGGCATTTTGCTATGACGGCCTCGGCGGCGCAGTTGCCCAGCGCGGCGACGGCGAGCTGCATCATGTCGAGTAAAGTGTCTCCGGTTCTCCGAACATGGTCGGCAGTCCGCGGCCTGCCTCGGGAGATTGTCCGGTCGTGCCCGGGGGGCCGGCCGGGACGGCCGGGACGGCCCCAGGTGGGCGAAGCGCGGCGAGACGCGTTCGGCGTCCGACAGGGCGCTTCCCGCCGCGCCGTCCGCCTGGACTTTGGCCTTGGCGTGGAAGGCCTCGGCCATCCCGGCGCAGCCGAGCCGGTCCTCCAGGAATACCTGCGCGGCTTTGGGATGAATGGAACCCATTCCCCGGAGGCCCCGCCGGGATAGACGCCCTCCGGGCGGCGACCTGTGCCGCCGGGATAGGAGATCATGGCGCGGGCCGGCACGAAACGGTTTCCGGCAAGCAAGCGTCTCGCCGCGGCCGTCCCGGCTTGCCCGACGGCTACGGCGGTGTCTAAATCGCTCGCGACGAGTTTGAACATGACAGCGCGAACGCCGGAACCCCCGCTCAAGCCATTG
>JAIRZX010000347.1 GCA_031267005.1 Deltaproteobacteria bacterium | reverse complement strand
TCGAGAACCCTGGCCCGTGGCCAGAATCCTCTCCAAGATCCCAGCCGCGGCAGCCAATCGACCATCGCGACCGACTCCGATTCTCCTTATACCGCCCCGAACCCCGTCGGCTCCGGAGCGGCACTAACCGCTCGCCGCACGGCCCGGACACTCAGCTCGGCCGACTTAAGTGCCAGGCCCGATCCCCCCGCGGTCTTCATGCCCCCCCGCTCTCCACAGAGTCTCGGCCCCTGGCGAAACATCATGGCGAAACCTCATGCTTTGCTCAAAGTTTAATCTGGCGTCAGTCTCCTGAATAAAGACCCCATTACCGCTTCTGCGCTGAGACTGGCGGATAGTCCGTAAGCAAACCATCGCTTGCGGGCTGGTCAGGCCGACAAGCCGCTCCCGGCTCAGGCCATTCCCGAGATCAATGCCTTGACGCGGAGGAAATTTGCGCCTGCCAAATCGTCAGCGTGCGTTCCAGTATAGCCTCCTCAGTTCCCGGCCCAGTTACCGGCGGAGAACGGCTAGCTCGCGGCGGAAGCCGCAGGGGACAGGCGCCCGGCAAGCTCGATGACGGCGGCAAGGGCGTTAGGTTCTCTTTGTGAGACACGCGTAAGATTATCTTTAGCCGGAGAGGAAAAAGCTAACCCGTCCCCCGGCGCGAGCCGGACGGTACCTCAGCCTTTAACTTAAGCGTCCCCGAACGCGGCAGCCGCCCGCTTCCAGGCGCACTTAGCCCTTCCCTGGACAAAGTCACCTCCGGCGCCTTCCCCTTGCCCGGTCCTCCTGCGAGTGCCCTTCGCGATCATCCCGCCAGGGCAAGAAGCCCGGACCCGAAGTCACGGGCCCTCTTTAGGTCCCCGGCGTCGGGATGGAGCGATGCCTCGTCCAGGAGCTCCCTGCGCTCCCGGGTCATTTTGGCGTGGGGGTGGTCGGGAGGCAGCTTCTCCTTCATGAGTTCCAGGAGATTCGGGTCGACCTTGCCTTGGGACCTGAAGGATCCGAGCACGGTGTTGCCGTTCCGTTCCAGATCCTCCCTGGCGCGGGCGTCCACCATGTCGGCATGTTCCGAGTCCGGATAGGCGCCCAGGGTGTAGCAGATAGCAGTTCGCGCGGAGCTTAGCCTCCCGTAATATTCCCGCGAGGCTTTGTCGGCCCTGCCTTTGTCGACCCAGAAGCAGCAGACCACTATGTCGAATCCCTCCGGGCCCGGTGCCTCGGCCGCGGGCGCGAGGGTGGCGGCCTCGCCCAAGCCTGCGGCGACCGCCTCCGCGACCGCCTTGGTGTTGCCTGTCAGGCTCGAATACACTACGAGGGCTTTCACTGCGCGTGCTCCTTTCGGTAGTTTCCCGCCCGGCGCGGCAAGCCGCCGGCCGACGGGCCCGGGCTGGCGCCCTGCAGGAGGCCCAGGGCTGGGGCTCTCTGCGTAGCCCAGGGCTGGCTCCCTGCTGAGGCCCAGGACTGGCGCCCTGCCGGGGAGGCCCCGGGCTAGCGCCCGGCCGCCGCGAGGGCTTCTAAGGCGGCCTGGGCGAGGTTGACCCCCCAGAAGCGGCCGGCCACGGTCATCGACGCGACTCCGTCCTCCACGTCGGCCAGCCCGGCCTCCCGCCAGTTGTCCAGGAGCCGGGCGAAGGCGGAGGGGTCCACGCCGTGGTCTTCCTCCAAAGCCCTCAGATCCAGATAGCCCTCCTCCATCTCCCCGACGACGAACGAGGAGAGCGCCTCGGACGGCGGGGGCGCGGTCAGGAAGTCGGGCGCGAACTCGCCTTTCGCGGCCGACTCCACGTAGCGGGCGACGTCGGGGCGGCGGTAGGATCCCCATCCGGAGAGGAAGCCCCCGGCGCCCGCCCCGGCGGACAGGCAGTCCAGGCGCCGCTTGGCCCAGGGGTTGTAGATGTTGCGCTCGCGGGTTCCCCTCGCGTAGTGGCTCAGGCTCAATGGCCTGAACCTGAGCCGCCCGAGGCGCTCGTAGGCCATGGCGTAGTACCGGCCCTGTTCGGACAGGGGAGCGGGCCGGGGAACCCGGCCCCCCTCGGCCGCGCGCTGAAGCCCCCCTCCCGGAAACACGTAGCTGGTAGGTGTCGAGCCCGTCCAGACCGGCGGCGGCCGCCGTCTCCAGATCCTTCGCGAAGATCTCAGGCGTCTGGCCGGGGAGCCCGTAAATGAGATCGATCACCACCGCTGCCGAGTCCTCCCCGCAGACGTCGGCCAGCCGCGAGGCGGCGAGCTCGCCGTCCATTACGCGGCCCATGCTCCGCCGCACGGAGGTGTCGAAGGTCTCTGTATGCCTATGGAGAAGCGGTTGAATCCCGCGTCCAGGAAGGCGGAAGCCGCGTCGGGCGTGAAGTCGTGGACGGCCCCCTCCAGGGTGATCTCGCAGTCGTTGGCCAAAGGCAGGCAGGAGCGCACTGCCGAGAGTAGGCGGGCCAGATCCGCCGGAGCCATCGAACTCGGGGTGCCCCCCCCGAAATAGACGGCCCGGACGGGGCCCCTCTGCCCGACGGCCCCCGCCATGAACTCTATCTCGCTCGCCGCCGCCTCGCAGTAGGCGGCCCCGGCCCCGCCGTCCGGGCTCCTGCCCGCGAACCCGCAAAAGAGGCAGCGCCCCCTGCAAAAAGGCAGATGCACGTAAAATGCGCAGGAGCCACCCGGCGAGGCGAGGCGCTCCAAATGGGCCCGGGCCGCCTCGGGTCCCGAGACGGGTTCCCCGGCGCGGCCGGCGTGGATGGCGAACCTTTCGGAAAAGGCCCCCGAAAGCGGATCGGCGAACGCCTTCGCCAGGAAGCGGGCGGGGTCGGCTTTGACTGCCGCCGCGAAAGGCGGTCCCGCCGTCGGCTGAACTGGGGACTGGTGCTTGGCCAAGTGGCTCTCCGGTTCGCGGCAAAGGGCCTGGACTGGGAAGGGCCGGTCGGGTGGGACGCGTGGGCGGACGGCCCCGGAACTCCCCGGACTGGTTAAGAGCGGCCGAACTACCTCAACCAGTATATCCCGAAGGCAGTCTCCGCGCCACCGGCTCGGCGCGCCGGGCCAGGAGACGCCGGGCACCCCGTGCGCGGACTGGCCAGAGGGCGGCCTGGCCAGAGGGCGGCCTGGCCAGAGCGCGGAAAGGCGCGGCCCGAGAACGCTAAGGCGCGGCCCGAGCGCGCGAGGCCCGGGCGCGGAAATGAGAGGCATGTGAAGCGAGCGAATAGACAGGGCTCCAAGCCGCTTCCGCGCCTCTTAAGGAAACGGGAGGAGGCCGCCAGTTGGACCCTTGCGTCCCTCGAGGACCGCCTTAACTTGAAGGGCCGGGTCTAGTTCCGTTTCGGCCGGATCCAGGCGGAAGCGCCTGTTGGGCCGCGAGCCTCTTTTCCCGGGAAAACAGGTTTTGCCGGGAAAGGCCCAGCAGCTTGGCGGCCACGGCATGATTGCCGCCCGATGCCTTGAGGGCGTTGGAGATGAGCTCGGCTTCCTGTCTGCGCAACTCGTCTCCGAGCGGCTTAATGCCCTCCGGCCCGCTTTCCACGGCCTTATCTCGGGCCTGGTGTTGGTCCTGGTTTTGGTCCTGGGCAATCGGGTCTCCTGGATCGGCCGGCGCCATTCCCTCCCTGGCGTTCTTGGCGAGGAACCGCCTCAGGTGGGCCGGCTGGATATGGGCCAGTCCCAGGGTGCGCCTCTTGTGCGGGTCGATTACGGCGAAGTTCATGCAGGTCTCGACCACGTGCTCAAGCTCGCGGACGTTGCCCGGCCAGCTGTAACGGCGCATAACCTCGAGGAATTCCGGTTCGACGGAGTTTACGCGGCCCTGGAGCTTGCGGTTGAAAATTTTTATGAAGTTCTGGATGAGGAGGGCCACGTCGTCCTGGCGGAACCGCAGCGCCGGGATCTCGAGGAATAGGACCGCCAGCCTGAAGTACAAATCTGGCCTCAGGTGTCCGTTCCGGAGGGCCACTTCCGGCTTCTGGTTTATCGAGCTGATAATTTTCAAATCAACGCCCGTCTCGCGCGGCCCGCCTATGCGCCTTACCCTCTTCTCCTGGATGACCCTCAGGAGCTTGGCCTGCAGGTTCACCGGCATGGCGTGGATCTCGTCAAGGAAGATGGTCCCCCCGGAGCTGACCTCGAAGAGGCCGGGGCGGTCGACGGCGCCCGTGAAGGCGCCCCGGACCGTGCCGAACAGGATGCCCTCCAGAAGCGTCTCCGGGATGGCGGCGCAGTTTATAGGGCAGAACTGCTTGATCCGGCGGACGCTGTTGTTGTGGATGGCCTGCGCGAAGAGCTCCTTGCCCGTCCCCGTCTCGCCGCAGATCATGACCGAGGAGGGGGTCCGGGCGCCTATCCTGGCCGTTTCCATGGCGGCCTTGAAGGCCTGGCTCTCCCCCACAAGGGAGGCCATGGTGTGGGTGGCCCCGTTGCCGGGCGGGTCCTTGTCGGAAGCGCCGCGGCTGAACGGGTGCCGGGCGTAGTTCCTGGCCGTCTTCTCCAGGCTCTCGGTCATGAATGAATATTCGAGGGTGTAGCAAATAGCCCCCTCGATCCTGCCTGCGGACTCGAGCGGGTACGCGTGGCAGATGGCGTTCACCCGGTTGCCGGACCTGGTCTGGTAGTAGAGGGCGGCGTCGGATACGGGGCGGCGGGTTTTGAGGCACCTGAAGCTGATGCTGGAGTCTTCGTCGAGGTCGTAAATCTCAGTCAGCCGCCGGCCCAGGGCCTCGGCCGGGTCCAAGCCGTCCAACTGGGCCATGCGGGCGTTGTAGTAGACGACGACCCCGGCCCTGTCCATTATAAGTACGCCCTCGTGGTGCTCGTCGTAGAGCGCCTCGACGGTCCGGCGGGAAAAGTGCTGGAAAGGCCAGTCGGCTTTCTTGGACACGCTCGGCACCCCCGGCGGCGGCAAGCCCTTTGTAAAAAATAAGTTACGAAACAGGGTTCACAACACACTACTGTATCAATTTATTGACAAATTTGTCAATTAATTTTTACCGGGCCCGGCGGGCCCCCCCCCGGCAGGAATCGCTCTGATCTCCCCTGAACGGCGTCCCGCCTGGATTTCCCGCCTTTCGCGAACCAGCCCCGGCTTTCGGCCCGTCCCTTGCTCCGTCCTCTGGCTTGCCGGAGCTTGCGCCAAGGCCTTCCCGCCGCGGAAGGGAGGCGCCCGACGCAAGCCGCCCCTAACGCGCGCCCATTCGCGGCTTCAAAGACAAAGGGGTGCGGGCGAGCCCGAAACTCAGCCGCAAGAACCGTTCCCGCGGCCGCACGAACGGCTCGCCGGCCGCGCGAACGGTCCGAACGGTCCGAACGGTCCGAACGGTCCGGGCGGTCCGGGCGGTCCGGGCGGTTCTCCAGCCACCTCGCCGTACGGTTCAATCACTTACCCCTAAGGCCTTGCCGTTAAAAGGTTCCCCATGTCGCTAGAAAAAACCAAAATAATCGATCCGCTGACAACATACCTCAGCGGCGGCTTGACAGCAGGATTCGTCCTCGTGTCCGTCCTTTTCCCCGAGGCCATGGGCAAGGCCATCAGCGCGGCACTTGCCTGGACCACGGCCACGTGGGGCTGGCTTTACCTGGCAGTCGTCTTCGGGCTCACCCTGGGCTGCCTGCTCCTCATGGCCGGCCCTTGGGGGAAATGCCGCCTGGGAGGCCCCGAAAGCAGGCCCGAGTACTCCAACTTCACCTGGTTCGGCCTCCTCTTCGGGGCGGCTATCGCAGCGGGCATCGCCTTCTGGGGCCCGGCGGAACCCATATTCCATTACAAGACAGTGCCCCCGTATTTCCCGGGGGTGGAGCCGGGGACCCCGCGGGCGGCCGTCGCCTCCATGACCCAGTCCTTCTTCCACTGGGGCATATCCGCGTGGGCAGTTTACGTGGCGCTGGCCATCCCCATGGCCCACGCGGCATACACCAAGGGGCTCCCGCTCAGGTTCTCGACTGCCTTCTATTACCTCATAGGCGACAGGGTCCGCGGCCGGGCCGGCAAGGTGATAGACGTCTTCGCCGTCGTGGCGACCATAGGCGGGCTCGCCACCACCACCGGGCTCACGGCCCTGCAGGTCGTGGCCGGGCTGAAATACAACTACAACTTCGACCTGGGCGACAAGGCCGGCTACATCGTAATAGCGATCTTCACCGCCATATTCTCCTTCGCGGTCTACACCGGCCTGGAAAAGGGAATAAAATTCATGGGCAACATGAACATTATCCTCTTCACCGGCTTCTGGGCCTTCCTCTTCGTCTTCGGTCCCAAGGTGTTCTTCATAGAGCTCGGACTTGAAGCCGGCGGCAAGTACCTTTCCTCCTTCGCGCCGCTTTCCCTCTTCACGCAGCCCGGGGAGGACAAGGCCTGGCTGGGTTCCTGGACGGTCTTCTACTGGGCCTGGTGGGCCTCCTGGGCGCCCTTCGTCTCGATATTCGTGGCCAGGGTCTCCAAGGGCAGGACGGTCAGGGGCCTCGTCCTCGGATGCATGCTCCTGCCCTCGCTGGCCAACTTCATGTGGTACTCCGTAGTCGGCGGCGCCGGCATCCACTTCAACATAGGCGAAATCATCGACCGGCACGGGGTCGAGGCCGCCATCTTCGGGCTCGTCCGCCACTATCCCGGTTTCCAGGCTATGGCCGTGGTGGCCCTGGCCCTCATTTCCATGCTTTTCCTCACCAGCGCCAACTCGGCCGCCATGTCGCTCGCCATGTTCAGTTCAGGCCACGAACACCCGCACAAGGCGCTCCGGCTCTTCTGGGCCCTGGCATTGGGCGCCGTGGCCATGGTCCTCTGCGGCACCGGCAACCTGAAGTCCATCCAGTCGGCCTCGATCCTCTCGGCGCTGCCGCTCGTCGTCCTGCTGGCGATGGCCATGGCCAGCGCCTTCAAGGGCGTCAGGGACTGAGACGGGCAAACCCGCAGAACGCAAACACCACCCGAAAAGGACTAAAAAAATGTACACCCGCATGCACACTTTTTCCCGAGACGAGATGGACAGGATCCACGAGTCCTCCCTGGCCGTGCTCAAGGAGACCGGCATAGTCATAAACGATCCCGAGTCGGTCGAGATCTTCAAGAGCCACGGCGTCAAGACCGAGGGCAAGAAGGTCTTCCCGTCGGCTAAGGACGTCGAGGAGGCGCTCAGGAGCTGCCCCGAGACCTTCACCGTCAAGGCGCTGAACCCGGCCAACAGCCGGAAGGTCGGCCTGGACGACTTCGTCATGCTCCCCGGCTACGGAGCGCCCTTCGTCACGCTCGCCGACGGCAGCCAGCGCAAAAGCGAGTACCGCGACTACGTGGACTTCGTGAAGCTCGTCCAGGGCTCCCACTCCATCGACATGAACGGCTTCCTTATGGTAGAACCCTGCGACAGCGACCCCCGCGCCGCCCACCTGGACATGCTCCTTGCCGGGCTCCTGTGCTGCGACAAGCCGCTCATGGGAAGCCCGGTCAGCCGCAAGGCCGCCGCCGACTGCGTGGAGCTCCTGGCGGCCGCCTTCGGCGGGCGGGAAGGCCTCGCGGACCACCCGGTCTCGGTGGCGCTCCGAAACTCCCAGACCCCGCTCCAGTTCAGCGAGGAAATGGCCTCCTCCCTGGTCCAGCTGGCGAGGGGCGGCCAGGCCGTCATCGTGGCGGCCTTGATCATGTCCGGCTCCTCGGGCCCGATAACGATACCCGGGCTCCTGACGCTCCAGAACGCCGAGATACTGGCGGGGCTGACCCTGGCCCAGCTGGCCAGGCCGGGGACGCCGGTCATCTACGGCTCGACCTCCTCGGCCATGGACCTCAGGAGCGGCGCGCTGGCCTGCGGGGCCCCGGAGCTGTCGATAATCGTGAACCTGACCGCCCAGATGGCCCGCTACTACCGCCTTCCCAGCCGCAGCGGGGGAAGCCTCACCGACGCCCTTTGCGTGGACGCCCAGGCCGGGGCCGAGTCCGCCCTGTCGCTCGTGACGGCGGTGAACAGCGGCATAAACTTCATCCTCCACTCGGCCGGGATTCTCGGGAGCTACATCTCCATGTCCTTCGAAAAATTCATCGTGGACGAGGAGGTGGCTTCCATGGTGAGGAGCATGGTGAGGCCCATCAACGCGGGGGAGGAAGAGATAGACGAGCGGAGCATCGTCAAGGTCGGCCCCGGCGGCAACTACCTGACCCAGCCGCGGACCACCAGGCTCTGCCGCAAGGAGATCTTCAACCCCAAGCTCATGAACCGATTGAACATCGAGGGGTGGACTGCCAAGGGCTCGCCCGATCTCCGCAACGCGGCCTCGGAGAGGCTCAAGGGACGCCTGGAGTCCTGGACCGCCCCGGACATGCCGCCCTCCCGCCGCGCGGACATCCTCAAGAAGGCCGGGGAGCTGGCCGGGGGGGCTCCGCTTCTGGCCGCTTGAACGGCGGGCTTTACGCCCCCGGCCAGGCGCCGGGGGCGTAAAGCCCCTCCGTCGGGCCCAAGCGGCGCTGGCTGGGCGCTCGCGGCGGACCGCCAGGTGCGCGGAGGAGGAAAACAGGCCTTCCGGGGGCACGGAGGCGAGCCCGGGGGGCCTCCGGGGAGGGAGGCCGATGCGGGGCCGCCCGGAGCC
>JAIRZX010000163.1 GCA_031267005.1 Deltaproteobacteria bacterium | reverse complement strand
GCCTCCCTTGCAACGCTCTCGCCAATGCTATACACTTATTTTTTGAGCAACCTTCCGTAGTTTTCCAAAGTCCGGGGCCCTGACTTCCCGGCTCCGGCCTGAACCCGTCCCGGACGCGTCCGGCTGCCCTGTCCCGCAAGGAGAAATCCCGTGAGCCTTCCATGCCTGTTGACGCCGGCGCTGGCTGCGGCCGTTGCCTTTGCCGCAGTCATGGCTTTCTGGTCCGGCACAGCGCTTGCCTCCCGCAAGAAGCCGGGCGTTAAAGGCAAAGGCGGCGGCCCGTCGGGGAAGAAGACGGCTCCGGGGGGCGGGGGCAAAGGGCGCCGCGCGGGGAAGAAGGGCGCGGCTTCCCCCCCGCGCGTCCCGCTCGGCAAAAAGCAGCGGCTTCCGGAGGGCTGGCCGGCGTGGCGCTTCCCGTTCATGCCGGACCCCGTCGAGGCCGGGAGGCGGGATGCCACGAGGGAAACGGAAAACGGACGTTTCTGGGCGGCGGCTTCCGCCTGGGACGGGGTGCGGGCGATGGCGCGCCTTGTCTACGGCCCCGACGACCTCCGGGTATGGGCGGCGACCGCCCGCTCGGCCCGGTCGCTTTTGGATTGCTCGGCGAAAGAAGCCGCCGGGGACGATTCCTGGCTGGAAGAGTACACGCCGGGCATGGCCCTGCGCCTGAAAGGGGCGGCCTCCCTCTCGGCGGAAGCCAAGCGCCGCTTTGAGTTATGCGCCGCCGGCCGCGCCGCCGAGGGCTGCCCGGTTCCGGAGGACGCAACGGACGGCGAGATCGCCTTCGCCGCCGAGACGGCTAAGGCGAGCCTTGAAATGCTCGCCGCGCACGGCGGCCCGGAAGGCAATGGCGGCGGCGCGGCCGGGGCAGGCGGTGGGGCCCGGAATCCCGCAGGACTCGGGGGAGAAGTGGAACCCGCGAATTCAACGGCACGGGCGGAAGCAGGGGGGAACCGTAATTCCGGCGAAGGCGGGGATGGCGGCGATTCCCCGGATGGAGGCGATTCCCCGGATGGAGGCGAAGGCGGCAGCCGCGAAACCGTCCCCGATCTCCAGTTTTCGCTCTCGGCCGCCCTTTACCCCGTGCCCCCGTCCGTCGGCGAAGGCCTTCCCTGGAAAACGCCCGACGAGTTGAGGATCCTGCTCGCCGCGGGGGAAGGGCCCGGCGGGCCGGGGCCCGGGTCGCGGGAGGCGCTCCTGCTCCGATCGAAGTTGGGCGAGGCGCTCTGCGACGCAGCCGATCCGGCTTTCGAGGAAGAGGGCCTGGAACTCCTCCGGGAGGCGGCTGAAGGCCTGGGCGCTCTCCCGGGCCCCGCGGCCTTGGACGCGCTCGAAGCGAAGCTGCGTTGGGCCAGGAGCCTGTCCGGACTGGCCGGGCTGCCCTGGGCGCCCTGCGTGTCCGCGACCTGGCTGCGTGCCGTTGCCGCTCCGCCAGCGAAGAAACTCCGGGCCGCGGAAGCGCTCGTACGGGAAACGCTGCCCCTCGCTAACGGGCTCCCGGACCATCAGAGGCGCTGCTTCCTCCTTGTCGCCCGCGCGTTCCTTGCGAGGCTGCTTCTCGAGCGGAAATCCCAGGATGGGTGGGACGTCGAGTACAAAGAGGCCCTCTGCCAGGAGTACACGGCGGACGAAGCCGCGGCTGGCCTTTTTTACTTTGAGTCGGCGGAATGCTTCAGGAGGAACTGGAAGAGAGGCGACTCCAAGCTGTGCCACCGCAAAGCCCTCTGCTTGCGCCGGAACTCCCTGGGCTGGCGGCACCCGGAGACCGCGCTGTCCCTGGCGATCACAGGAGACCTGTACACGGAAATGGGAGCCTCGAAGGAAAGCTTGCCGCTCTGGGCCCTCGCGCTGGAGGCGCTGGAGGACGGGGGAAAGCTTTTCGAGCGGGAGAGAGCTTGTTTGGAACAGCGCTTCGCCCGCAGGGTGGCTATTTCGCAGTGCTTCGAGGATGCCCTGCCCCTCTTCGAGAGGGCCAGCTCCCGCGCGTCCGACTTCTTTGGGGAGACGGGCACCATTTCTTTGATGATCCTCCTGGACATCGCCTTCTGCAGGCACTTGGGCGGCCAGCCGTCAGCGGCGGAGGAGTGCTTCGGGAAACTCGTGCGGATCCTGGAGGAAAAGCGGTCCCTTGCCAGCCTGTTCGACGCGGCGGAACAGTTCGGGGAATTTTTCTTCCTTTCCCTGACGGGCCTGGCAGCCGTCTTTGCCTCACGGGGCGACACCGCCAGGGCGACCGAAGCGAACGACAAGGCCTCCCACGTGCTCCTTCCGGAGTTTACCCGCTTCACCAAAGACTGGAAAAACTATTACTTTAATTTCAACATATACGGGAAGGTCAAGTCGAAAGCGCGCCACCTCTGAACCGGCGGCGGTCCAGGCGCCCGCAAGCCCGCTCTCCCGTCCGGACGGTTTCCGCGCCGCCGCCCGCAGGCTTCCGCGCGGCGTCGGGCGGCAATTTCCGGGCGTCCCTTGACCCGCGCCCTGCCCTCCCTTACGTTGGGATTCCCTGCTCGCATCCAGCATACGCCCCTTGCCGCCGGGCCCCCCCGGTCCAGTCCGGGAAAGGTTCCCGTCGCCGGGAGGCCCTGCACGGAGAGATCGCCTTCTCGGCAAGCACGGGGGAGACGCCAGCCGAAGGGATGAGCCCCAATATCCGCCATGACCGCGGCGGCGGGGAGGGCGTAAAGCCACGCGAGGGCGGGAAAGGCGACGGCGGCGCCAGCTCCGAGGCGCCGCCCGACGCGCCTTCGGAGGCGTTGTTCCCCGTGCCCGAATCCTTCGGAACAGATTTTCTCTTGCCGTCCCCGGACGAGTTCAGGCTGTTCCTCGCGGCGGCGGAGGGGCCGTTCTGGACCGGGCCCGGTAGCCTGGAAGCGCTCTCCATACGCTCGTCGCTGGGAGCCGCGCTCTTCGACGATGAGGATCCGGCGCGAAAAAGAGGCCCTTGAACTGCCCCGGGAGACTTCCGAGCGCCTGGACGGGCTCCTGGGCCCCTCAGGCGAAGCCGCCGTCCTGGCGAAGACGCTGAGGGCCCGGTGCCTTGCCGGGCTGCCGGGAACAGCCAGGATTCAGTCCCCCCTCGCCGACGCGCCCCCCCGAAGGAGAGGCTCCTTGCCGCGGAAGGGCTGTCGCGGGAGACTTCTTCGATAACGGCTGGCCTCCCTGGCCTTGCTGGGTACGACGTGCGCGTCTTCGCCCGCCTGACCCTGGGGTGGTTGTTGCGATTTATTAAGGGCCGGGACGAGGGAGAAGCCGAGATCGCGTGCGGCCTGCAGCAGAAAAGAGAATCCCCTTGAAAGAATGGCGTGCGACTGTTGCTTCCGGGCCGCGCTGGCCCTGCGGAAGGAAGGGCAAAAGACCGACTGCGGCCTAAACGGCTTTTCGCTCTGGGTTCGCCGGAACTGCAGCGGCTGGCTGCACCCCGAGACGGCGGAGTCGCTGGCTCTCGCGGGCGACCTGGAGGCGGAGGCCGAAGGGTACAGCTCGGGCATGCCCTTCTGGGTCCTGGCCCTGGGGGCCCTGGAGGCCCTGGCGGCCGTGGGGGAGCGGGGGGGCCTGGGGGTCTTGGGGGAGCGGGGGGCCTTGGGGGAGCGGGGGAAGGTTTTCGAGAGGTCCAGGGCCGCGCTGGAGCTCCGCCTCGGCTTGGGCCTGATGGAGGAGAGCGCCCACGGCGAGGCTATCCTCCTCATGGAGACGGCCATGTCCCGGGCCGTCGCCCTCCTGGGGGAGATGGACGTCCTCGCCCTGGAGGCCCTCCTGGCCCTCGCCCGCGCCCGTGCGCTTGCCGACTTGCGGGTCGCGTGCGGAGGAGGGCCTGAGGAAAATCGCGGTGATCCTGGAGGGCTGCCCCCCCGGCCCTGGGTGCCCTCCTCGCGAGGCCGACGCGCGTGAATTCTCAACGCCGCCCTGTCGGGTTTGGCTTATTTCCTGGAATCACGAGGCGAGCTCAGCGCCGCGTCAGAGGCCCGCGCCAGGGCCACTCCCGTACGCCCGCCGGACACAAGACCGCTCAGGGAGTCCCCCCGGAAAACGCCCGGCGTCCCGCCCCTTTCTGGCGGCCCTTGAAAAGTTAGGGGCGGCCCCTCGTCTGCCCTGCCCCCCCACCCCGGCGCACGCGTTTCGACGAAGAGACCCGTGCAATCCGCCCGCCGCCTGGCCTTTGCCCGAGATCGCGGACAAGCGACGCTGAACGCCCGTCCCTTCCCGCCGCCACTCCAGGCGCAGCGGCCTCCGCAGGCCCCAGCCGGTCCAGCGCGTCGCTTCCTGCAAACCTTGCTGAGGGCTTTCGGCCTACATCAGCCAAACCGGCGTCCGACCGCCGGTCGGTCGGTCGGTCATCCGATCGGTTTTCTCCCGGGCAAGGGCGACAGCTTCCCCCCCCCAGCCCGCCCCAGTTTACGGCCCTTCCGCCAGCGCGGAGCCTGGTTTCGCTAAGGGTTAATCCAGTCCGATCGGGGAGCCTGGCTTTGCGGTTCCCGTCTGCGGGCCGGGGGGGCCGCCTCCGCCTTCTTCCAGGCCGACCCCGCGCTGGCGGGCCCTGCGGCCTTCCTCCCGCCTTCGGTTGGCGCTTTGCCGACGGCTGGCAGTTTGCCATCGCCAAGCTGGCCCTACGGCCTTCCGCCCTCCTTCGGCTGGCACTTTGCCGTCGCCATGCGGCTCCGCAGCCTTCCCCCCGCCTTCGGTTGGCGCTTTGCCGACGGCTGGCAGTTTGCCATCGCCAAGCTGGCCCTACGGCCTTCCTCCCTCCTTCGGCTGGCGCTTTGCCGACGGCTGGCACTTTGCCGTCGCCATGCGGCTCCGCGGCCTTC
>JAIRZX010000079.1 GCA_031267005.1 Deltaproteobacteria bacterium | reverse complement strand
CCGGGTCCGGGGCCCGCCGCGACGGCAGGGAAGTGGAGAGCCTGGGGGAGATAGTCCAGCGGGCAGGGGCCTCGGCCGTGCTCGCGAGCCTCCTCCGGGTGGACGACGCGTCCGCGCCGCCGCTCATGCGGGAATTCTACCGCCTCCGCTACGTGGAAGGCCTCGGCAAGGCGGAGTCCCTGCGCGGCGCCCAGCTCGCCGTCATGCGCGGGGAGGGGGCCGGACCGGCCGGGGAGCGCGGCACCCCCGTGAGCGGCGCCGGGCCCGCCAGGACGAGATCCGCCGCGTCCGGCTGGGAAGGCGGGGGGTTCTCGCACCCGTACTTCTGGGCGCCTTTCATAGTCATGGGCGACTGGAGGTGAGCCGCCCGGAGACGGGCGAGCCCGGAGCGCCCGGTCCGCGCTGAACGCCCGTGCGGCGGCCGGGCCAGCCGCCCCGCCCCCGCGCCCCCCGCCTTCCCTTTATTAACCTTCACGAAACCTCCTCAACCCGCCTCTCAAGGGAAACCTCCCATGGATACACGCCCCGGCGGAAAGCCCCGCCGCCCAGGCGCGGCGGCTTTGGCTATTGCCGTTGCCCTCGCGGCCGCGTTCGCGTTCGCCCAACAGCCGCTTTCGGCGCAGACCGACAAGGCGGCCGAGGGGGACCGACTCGCCCGCGAGCTGGAGGAACGCGAACTAGCCCTCGGGCCGGACCATCCCGACACGCTCAGCGCGAAACACGGCCTCGCTGAGACCCTGCTCGGCCTCGGGGAATATACATCAGCGCGGGACATGGCCGCCCAGGCCGCCGAAGCCAGGGAACGCGTCCTCGGACCGGACCATCCCGACACTCTTTCTTCGATGTCCAATCTCGGGTTATCCTTCTATGGACTTGGCGACTACGCGGCGATGCGGGACGTTTTCATAAAGGTTTCCGATTCGATGGTACGGACATTCGGCCCCGATCATCCCGGCACGCTCGGATCAAAGAACAACCTTGCGAACGCGCTGTTGAAGCTGGGGAAATACGGCGAGGCCCGCGACATTCTTGAGCAGGTGGCCGCCGCCAGGGAACGGATCCTCGGCACCGACGACCCCGCCACGCTTAGCTCAAAAAAAAACCTTGCGAGCGCGCTGAAAGAGCTGGGAGAGCACGCCGCCGCCCGCGATATCCTCGAGCAAACGACCGCCGCCATGGAACGGACCTTCGGCCATGATCATCCTTCAACGCTTGGGGCAAAGAACAACCTTGCGAACGCGCTGTGGAAGCTGGGAGAGTACGCCGCGGCCCGCGACATCCTCGAGCAGGTGTCCGCCGCTACGGAACGGGCCCTCGGCCCCGATCATCCCGACACGCTAGCCTCAAAAAACAACCTTGCAAGCGCGCTCAGATACCTTGGAGATTTCGCCGCGGCCCGCGACCTCCACGAGCGGGTGGCCGCCGCCAGGGAACGGACACTCGGCCCCGATCATCCCGACACCCTACCCTCCAGAAACAACCTTGCGAACGCGTTGAAGGCGCTTGGAGATTACGCAGCGGCCCGCGACATCCACGAGCAGGTGGCCGCCGCCAGGGAACGGACACTCGACCCCGATCATCCCGACACTCTTGACTCAAAAAACAACCTTGCGAACACGCTGAGGGCTCTGGGAGCCTACGTTGCGGCCATCGACGCCCTCAAGCAGGTGGCCGCCGCCAGGGAACGGACACTCGGCCCTGACCATCCCGAAACGCTTTTCGCCTTAAACAACCTTGCGATCGCGCAGTACGAGCTGGGAGAGTACGCCGCGGCCAGAGCCGTCCATGAGCAGGTAGCCGCCGCCTTTGAGCGGTTACTGGGACGAGAGCATCCGAACACGCTAACTTCAATGGACAATCTGGCCAACGTGCTGCTCCGGCAGGGGGAGCACGCCCGCTCGAGAGAAATTTATTCGCTCAACGCAGGTATCTGGGAGCGCGTCCTTGGGCCCGATTACCCGGGCACCTTGGACTCGAAGCGTAGTCTGGCCGTAACCCTATATTTGCTCGGCGAATTCCAGGAGGCAAAGGATCTGCTGGCAAGCGTCCTGGAGTCCGCCGCCAGGAACTACGGGCCGGACCATCCGCTGACGTCGGACGCGGCCGCCGCCCTGGGCTTAACCTTCGAGAGTCACGGGGACTTGGAGGAGGCCGCGTTTTTTTTAAAGCTTGCCGTGGAAAGCGCCGAAAAGTCGCGGGGGCAGCTGGGTTCCCTGGACGTGGATATAAGAAGGAGCTACCTGCGTACGGTCGAGCTCCGCTACTACACGCTGATAGAAATCCTCCTAAGAACCGGAAGGACGGCCGAGGCGCTCGCGGTGCTCGATCTGCTGAAGGAGGACGAGCTCCGTCAGCTTGATCCTGGCCCCGCACCCTCAAAACGCCAGCCCCCCGCCCCCCCCCGCCCGCCGCGTGCCGGGGCAACCCCTGAGGCCGGGGCTCCCCGCGAGGCGGGGGGGCCGGGTCCCGGAGCCTTCCCTGCCCCGGCTGCGCGCGACTCGGGAGTGGCGCCTCCCTCCGGTTCCTCGGACGCTCCCGGCGGAGAGTCCGAGGGGGGCCGGCCCGGCGATGCCGAATCCGAACTCCTTTTCAGCGGCACCTCAGACGAGGCGCCCCGCCTCGCCTACAGGGAGGCCGCGCTGGCCCTCCGCGAATTTTGGACCCGCCGCCAAGAACTTACGGCAGGCCGCGGCGCGGCGGAACTTCCCGACGCGGAGGCCCGGCTGCTCTCCGAGGCGGAATCAGGCTACGCGAAGGCGTCCGCGACCTTGTCCGGACTGTGCGCGGGCGCCGTTGCCCGCTGGACACCCGCCTTGAGCGGCGCGGATTCACTCGCAGCGGCGCGCCTCCGCGGACGCCAGTCGGCGCTCGCGTCCTCCGGAAGGGGCGCGGCCTTACTCTACGCCGTATCGGCCGAGAACGCCCTGCACCTTATCGCGGTCACGCCCGGCGCCGTCGCGGTCGCGGAGTCCGCCGCGCCGAGGGAGGAGCTCGCGCGGACGGTCGCCGAATTCAGGAGGGATCTGGGTATCCCTACAAGCGACCCGAGGCCAGCCGCCAAAAGGCTCTACGACGCCGTCGTGGGGCCGGTCGCGGACGCGCTCAAGGCCGAAGGGGCCTCGACTCTCCTTCTCTCCCTCGACGGGCCGCTCCGCTACGCCCCGGCGGCCGCGTTCTGGGACGGCGGGGGATGGCTGGTCGAGGGCATGTCCGTAGCCCTCTTCACCAGGTCGACCGCGGCCCTCATGGC
>JAIRZX010000020.1 GCA_031267005.1 Deltaproteobacteria bacterium | reverse complement strand
GGGGCGGGCGGCGGGGCGCGGCTGGCTTTGGCGGCCTGGGGCAGGGGGGATGCTGGCAGACCCGGCCGCCCCGGCGGGCGGGCGCGTTTTGTAAGCGCGGCTTTCGACTATATCGCGGATTGTATCAAAATATCGGGTTGCATTACAGAAAAAAACGCCGCTTGGGCGGGGGCGCAGCCTCCGCGATTCGTTTGGCGCGCTCCTGGCAGGGTTGGGCGGCGGATATTCCCGGAGCGCGCGGAGCATAAAGGCCCCGGGAGAGAACTGGCGCCGGTCCTGGGGCGGACGCCCGTTTCCGGCGGAGGCGCTGGCGCAGGGCCGGGACTGGAGCGGAGGCGGGGTGGCAGGGCTTGGCGGGGGAAGCCGCGGCAAACGAAAAGCCCCGCCGCCTCGTCGAGAGGGGGCGGGGCCGAAGCCGGTCGCGGGGCGGGCGCAGAACCCCGGGCCATGGACGCCGGGTTTCGGGGATGCGCGGCGAAGCGCCAGCGGCCGCGCCGGGTCCCGGCGGGGAGGGGTTCGCTCTTGCCGGGTTCCGGGTTAGCGGTTTCGGGGCCCAGGCGTTCCGGATCGTCGGCTTCAGCCCGGGAACTGCCTCATGCACCTGACGTCGCCGGAATAGAAGCGGCCGATGGAGTCCAGGCGGTACTTAAGCATGGCCATCCGGTCCACGCCGATGCCGAAGGCGAAGCCGCTCACCTCGTTGGCGTCGTACCCGACGTAATCGTAGAGGGCCGGGTCCACCATGCCGCAGCCCAGCACCTCCAGCCAGCCCGAGCCTTTGCAGATTCGGCAGCCCTTGCCGCCGCAGGAGACGCACGCTATGTCCACCTCGGCGGAGGGCTCGGTGAAGGGGAAGAAGCTGGGGCGCAGACGTATCTTCGTGGACTCGGAGAAGAACTTGCGGGCGAACTCCGCGAGCACCCCCTTCAGGTCCGCCATGGTGATGCCCCTGTCCACCACCAGCCCTTCGACCTGGTTGAACATCGGGCTGTGGGTGAGGTCGTCGTCGCGGCGGTAGGTCTTGCCGGGGACCACGATCCAGACGGGGGGGCGGGTCTTCTCCATGGTCCTTATCTGGACCCCGGAGGTGTGGGTGCGCAGGAGGAGCCCCTCCTCGAGGAACAGGGACTGCTGCATGTCCCGGCTGGGGTGGTCCTTGGGGAAGTTCAGGGCCTCGAAGTTGTAGTAGTCGGTCTCGACCTCCGGGCCTTCGGTCACGGCTAAGCCCATCTTTTCGAAGATGGAGCAGATCTCCCGGGAGGTCCTGGTTATGAGGTGCGTGTGGCCCGCTGGAAGCCTGCGGCCGGGGAGGGTCACGTCCAGCGCGTCCCCCGCTTCGGGCTCGGTGGAGAGCCTGGCCTTGGCCGCCCCGAAGGCGGAGGAGACCCGCTCCCGGCACCCGTTCAAGGCCTTGCCCGCCTCGGGGCGGGCGGCCTTGTCGAGCTTCGCCATGAGCTTGGAGACCTCGCCCAGGAGGCCCTTGGAGCCGAGGAACCTGACCCGGGCCGCCTCCAGGGCGTCAGCTCCGGAGGCGGCGGCGAAGCCCGCCAGGGCTTCGCTTTCGAGCGACTTGATTCTCTCCAGGAACTCTTGGGGGTCCATGTTCGCAATCCGGCCGGGAGGGCGGGGGGCTGTCAAGGCCGGGGCCCGCCGCCGGCGCTCCGGGGCGCCCCGCGCGCCGACGGCGTGCCCCGGCTGAAAGAAAGGCCGCCGAAACGATGATGGATCCTTTCGGCGGCCTGGAATTCGGTTTTCGGGAAAGGCCCCGCCGGGCCCGGGGCGGGCGCTAGGCCGCCGGGGCCTTCGCCTGCTCCACCAGGGCCGAGAAGGCGTCGGGGTCCTTCGCGGCGAGGTTGGAGAGCATCTTCCGGTTCAGGGTGACGCCGGCCTTCTTGAAGAGGTCCATCAGGACGGAGTAGGAGGTCCCGAGGGACTTGGCCGCCGCGCCGATGCGGCTGATCCACAGCGCCCTCATCTCCCTCTTCCTGGCCTTGCGGTCGCGGTAGGCGAAGCAGAGGCCCTTCTCCACGCCCTCGCGGGCGCTCCTGTACAGGACCCGCCTGCCGCCGGTGAAGCCCTTGGCGAGCTTCATGTATTTCTTGTGACGCTTCTTGGTCTGGATGCCGCCTTTGATGCGCATCGGAAGTCCCCTCCTGGTCTAGCTAGTCTTCAGCCCCGGTCAGGCCCCAAGGTAGGGGAGGAGCTTCTTCACGGCCTTCACGTTGGCGGAGTCCACGAGCGACTTCGACCTCAGGCCCCTTTTCTGCTTGGTGGTCTTGGTGGTAAGGATATGGCGGGCGTACGCCTTGTTGCGGCGGACCTTGCCGGAGGCGGTGGCCCTGAAGCGCTTGGCGGCCGCCCGGTTGGTCTTCATCTTGAACTTGGACATCGCTTGGTTGTCTCCGAGAGGGCGCCCGAAGGCGCGAAGTGCTGGCGTGGGGCAGATCCGTCCCCGGTAAAGCCTTGGAAATATAGCACGGGCCCCTGCGCCTGTCAAGGGAATCCGAGCCGGAAAGCCGGAAAGCCGGAGAGCTGGAGAGCTGGACCCGGGGACGGGGCGGGGAAGCGGGAGCTGTGGCCAGGGGGCGTTGGGTTTCGCGCGTAACGCCGTTACCCTGTCCCGGGGCCGGCCATCGGCGGGACGCGGGCCTGCCTTTCGGCCAAGGCTAAGATATCCCGGCAAAACTGCTTGAGTTCAGGAATGACGTCAGTTACTGTCGCCCACATTTTTTTGACATCCAGCGTCAGGTAACTATGTTCGCAAACAGCCTTGAAGTCCTTTGCTTCGCGCCACGGCAGGTTCCCGTGCTCTTTCGTGAAGTCGTCTGTCAGGCTTTGCGCCAAGTCGGCAATTTTGAAGAGTTTCATGGCCATGCCGTCTCTGAAAAAGTGGCTATTGAGCACGGCCTCGAACGGATTCTCGCACCGAGCTACGCCCGCAAGAATCTCATCGCAGTTACGGTCGATGAACTTGATTATGTTGGTGTCGCGATTGTTAGCCATATATCAGGATTTCCTCTTTTTCCACCTGTTCGGCGAATTCTTCCCACAAATACTTTTTGGTGACGATGTCCAACTCCAAGTTAAATGCCTCTGCCAGGTCGAGATAAAAGTCGGTAAACTTGAAAAGGCATTTGATTTTTCCGCTTTCAACGAGAAGATCTATGTCGCTGTCTGCCCGTGCTTCTCCGCGGGCGTAGGAGCCGAACAGCCAGACGCGCTCCGCGCCGTGTCGGCGGGCTATGGGCTCGACAATCCTTCTGATGTCCTCGATTGAGTAAATCATCACAAGCTCTTTTCGGCGTCCGCGAAAAAGCGGCGAACTGTTTCGGGGGCAACCCAAGCGCCCCCCGCCTTCGACGCCTATCGTAATTTAACGTAGGCCGACCCTGGAAGAAAGTCAAGCTGGTTGCGGGCCGTCGGGCCGTGGCCGCTTCTCCGGAAAGGGGGGATTCCGGGATTCCGGGTAGCACAGCGGGATCCCTGCAAATGCCTCAGCACTCCAGGAAGGCCTTAACCCGTTCCAGGCGGGAGTTCAGGATCTGGCCCAGCCACTCCGGGAGCTTCACTTTCTTGCCCTCCAGGTTGACGGTGGCGTGGAGGGTGCAACCGGAGACGTGGAGCTTGGGGCTTCCCTCCAGGGAGAGATGATAGTCGAAGCGGAATCTCGCGTTCTTGACCTGGGAGAGCCAGCGCTCGACGCGTATCAGGTCGTCGTAGCGGAAAGGAATGCAGTAGCGGGCCCGTGCCTCGGCGAGTGGGTTCCTTATGCCCTGCCGTCATCGCGCAGCCGTGGCCGAGGGTTATCAGGTTCATGCGGAAGTCGAGATCCCCTTCATTCAGGGCAACGCCGAGGGTTGCCGCCTCCAAACGGCCCCTCCCGGTCAGAACCCTCTTGGCGCTGAAGCCCAAAAGCGACATTAAGGGAATTCGAGAAGGAGGCTGGCGGGAACGGGGGGCGTTGTCCTTCGTTCGCGACGCCGCTACCTCATCCTTGGGCCTCCGTCGTCGGGGTCGTCCCTTGGCTGGACGTGGGCCTGCCTATCTGCCAAAGCTAAGATATTGCCGTTGCTGTTAAATATTAGAATAATATCAAAGAAATGACTATACCGTATATGAATAAAATACCCGTCATTTTCTAATATTTAGATTCAATGGCAATATCCCGGCAAAACTGCTTTAGTTCAGGAATGCCGTCAGGTATTGTCCCCCACATCTGTTCTAGATCAAGTGTCTTGTAACGATGGGCGTAAACAACCCTAAGGCCTTTAATCGTGCGCCACGGCATGTTCCCATGCTCTTTCGTGAAGTCGTCTGTCAGGTGTTGTGCCGACTCGGATATTTGATAGAGTTTCATAGCCAAGCAATCTTTGAACCAGTGGTACTTGAGTATGGCCTCGAACGGATTCTTGAACCAAGAGATGCACTCTCGAATCTCATCGCAGTAACTGTCGATGTGCTTGATTATGTTGGCGTCGCGAATGCTAACCATATATCAGGATTTCCTCTTTTTCCACCTGCTCGGCGAATTCTTCCCACAAATCTTCTTTCTCGACGACGTCCAACTCCAAGTTAAATGCCTCTGCCAGGTCGAGATAAAAGTCGGCAAACTCGAAAAGAGTCCTGATTTTCCCGCTTTCTATAAGAAGATCTATGTCGCTGTCCGGCCTCGCTTCTCCGCGGGCGTAGGAGCCGAACAGCCAGACGCGCTCCACGCCGTGTCGGCGGGCTATGGGCTCGACAATCCTCCTGATATCCTCGATTGAGTAAATCATGATCCCTGTCCAAAAAAAGTCCTACCGGGAACGAGTTTGTCTCTCTGGGCAGCCAATCTGGAAAATAGAGGCTTGAACTCCAAAACATAAAAAAAGCCTAACTGAACCCTAAAACCGAACGTGAGGGATGCCTTTAAAAAACAAGAAGTGGTTTTTTTCGAAGAGTTTAATTTGTTTTTTTTGCGCTGATGAAACTTGGGGCGGATAACGGCCAGGGAGGCCAATATCGACATTTACGTAGCCCAGTGGGCGGCGGCCCCAGAGTTTCCTGACTTATGGATCTCCGCGGGCCGCGGCGGGGAGGGAAACTGAATATCAATCGTCACAAGCTCTTTTCGGCGTCCGAGAAAAAGCGAAACTGTTTCGGCGGCAACCCCGCCACGCTAACCGCCTCCGGTGCCTGTCCTGGTTATCGCAGGCCGACCCGGGAAGAAAGCCAGGCTGTCCGCGGGCCGCTTCGCAGGAAGGGGGGGGCGGGGCTTCCGGGGGGACTCGCGGGAGCCCGGCGGCGGCCTCAGGGCTCCCGGGAGGCCTTTACCCGCTCCAGGCGTGAGTTCAGGATCTGGCCCAGCCACTCAGGAATCTTCACTACCTTGCCCTCCAGGTTGACGGTGGCGTGGAGGGTGCGGCCGGAGACGTGGAGTTTGGGGCTTCCCTCCAGGTAGAGATGGTAGTCGAAGCGGAAGCTCGCGTTTTTGACCTGGGAGAGCCAGCACTCGACGCGTATCAGGTCGTCGTAGCGGAACGGGAGGTAGTAGTGGGCCCAGGCCTCGGTGAGCGGGGTCCTTATGCCCTTCTCCTCTATGAGGGAATAGGGGAAGTCCAACAGCCTCAGGTACTCGCCCCGGCCCTGCTCGAAAAAGCGGAAATAGTGGGCGTTGTTCACGACGCCCATCAGATCCGTGTCGGCGTAAAGGACCCTGTAACGGGTTACGGCCTTGAAGTTGCCGTCCTCTATGATGAAGTCAGTCGTTCCCGTCATCCGTAAGCTATCCTTCCCTGTCCCGACCGGTAGCCCGGCCTTAAGAATTTGCGCCCGACCGGCAGGGGCCTTTCCGATCGGCCCGCCAGGCTTTAAGCCTCCGGGGCGCCCGGCGTCTCATGCCCCTAAGGCCCCGCGCCCTTGAAGTTCCATGCCTCCGGGGCGTCCGGCCGTTAACGCCTCATGCCTCGCGAAGGCGCCTGCCGAACGGCGCCTGGGGCCGCCCGGGCTACGGCCGCCGGCGGCCTGACGCATCAAACCCTCTCCGGACCGAACAGGAGCCTCCCAAGGCTCGGCCCGTCCGGAACGAGGATCCCCGCCTTCAGCGCCTCCTCCTCGGAGTAGCCGGCCGCCCCGGAGCGGGCCGGGCTCGCGCTGTCGTACAGTATGAAGGGCACGGGGTCGGAGGTGTGCGTCTTTATCGCCACCGGGGTGTAGTGGTCGCAGGAGCACAGGACCCGGAAGTCCTCCCCGTAGGAGGGCAGGGCGTCCAGGACTGGCCCCACTATCCTCCCGTCGAAGCTCTCGATGGCCAGGAGCTTGGCGTCCAGATCCCCCTGGTGCCCGCACTCGTCCGGGGCCTCGAGGTGCACCACCGCAAGATCCCTGGTCTCCAGGGCCTTGAGGGCGGCCGCGACCTTGCCTTCGTAGTTGGTGTCGATCCAGCCCGTGGCCCCCGGCACCGTCAGGGGCTCCAAGCCGGTCGCAACGGCCAGCCCCCGTATGAGATCGACCGCCGACACCGAGGCGCCGGTGATGCCCCAGCGCTCGGCGTAGCTCCTGACCGAGGGCGTCCTGCCCTGGCCCCAAAGCCAGATGGAGTTCGCCGGGTTGAGGCCCTTCGCCCTGCGGGCGAGGTTTACGGGGTGATCCTCCAAAACGGGCCAGGAGGCGCGCACCAGATCCGCTAACGGGAGGTACGCGGGATCGTCCAGGAACCCGTCCACCGCCCGGTCCCTGTGGTCGTGGGGCGGCACGGACGCGAGGCCCTCCGGGGCCCCCGGCCAGACCAGGATGTGGCGGTACCCCACGCCCTGGTGGACCGTCTTGCCGCCCGCGAGCGGGAGGCGTCCCGCGAGGGCGGCTACGAGCGGGCCCGCGTCCGCGGCCTGGATGTCGCCCGAGGAGTGGTCCAGCATCACCGTCCCGCCGGCGCCGCGGCCGAGGGTCACCAGGTTCATGCGGAAGGCGAGATCCCCTTCCTTCAGGGCCACGCCGAGCGCCGCCGCCTCCAAAGGGCCCCTCCCGGTCAGGACCCCCTTGGCGCTGTAGCCCAAAAGCGACATTATGGCGACGTCGGACCCCGGGGCCATGCCCTCGGGCACGGTGGCGCACCGGGCGATCATGCCCTCGCGCGCGAGCCGGTCGAGGTTCGGGGTCCGGGCCTTCTGGAGGGGGGTGAGCCCCCCAAGCGAGTCCACGGGGCGGTCCCCCATTCCGTCTCCTATGAGGATCACGTATTTCATGTGAGGAGCGAGCCTTTCGGGGGCGTAAGGCCCCGGGAAGGGGGGGCGGAGGCCCTTGGGAAAGTTAGGCGTGGGCCCTTGGAGTGGTCAGGCGTGGGCCCTTGGGAAAGAGTGGCGGAGCCCCTTTAGGGGGGGCGGCGCGGCCCGCCAGCGCGGGAGCCGGAGCGGGGCCCGCGAAAAAAAAATGAAGTTATCACTTTTCCCGGGCCCTTTCAAGGATGCGTAGAGGGCCGGAGGGGCTTCCAAAAGACGCGCCGGGGAGCCTTTCCGTGGACTCTTTGCCAAGGACGGCCCCCGGCCGAGGGGAACCTGGCCGGCCCCCGGAAGGGAGCCCGTGAGCTTCCCCGTGGCCTCGGCGAGCCCGGCGGCCCCGCCCGGATCCAGCGAGCCCCGCGACCGGGCACTTCAGCCTTTTCGCCGCCCGCCGTAATGCTCCCGAAATGCTACCGGAAAGCACCCTGCAGTTACCCGAAAGCTCCCGGAAAGCACCTTGCAGTTGCCCGAAAGCTCCCGGAAAGCTCCCGGAAGTTACCCGAAAGCTCCCGGAAAGCTCCCGGCAGTTACCGGAAAGCTCCCGGAAGGCACCAGGCAGTTGCCGGAAAGCTCCCGGAAGGCTCCAGGCAGTTGCCTGAAAGCTCCCTGAAAGCTCGCGAAAACTACGTGCCGGAAGTTGCCCGAAAGGCAGTTGAACCCGCTCGGGGCCTCCCGTCCCCGGGCCCGGGGACCGCGAAGGCCCTCCGGGGCTCGCGGGGATCCGCCTTAGGAGGGCCTTCGCAGGGGGTTGCGGGAGGGCGCGGCCCAGGTGGGGGCCTGTGCCGCTATTTCCTCTCCTGGCCAGCTTCCAGGGCGGCCATGAGCAGGGGGGTGTAGATGCCCCCGATCCTCCCCGTCTTGAAGTTCCGCCAGACGGTCTTTTCCCGGATGGACTTCTTGTACTCGCCTAAGGAAAGGAGGCGGGTGTTCCCGTAGTCCCCGGGTTCGGCTATCCAGAGCTCGTCGGAGCGGAAGAGCTTCTTGTCCAGGAGCAGCGCGTTGGCGGAGGTGATTATCAGCTGGGTGCGGGTGCCCCTGGCGCAGGAGTCCATGTAGTCGCTTATGAGCGTCCTGGCCCGGATGGGGTCGAAGGCGGCGTCGAAGAAGTTGATGAAGTAGATTTTGGGGTCCGGGGACAGCATGATGTCGTGGGCGCTCATGAGCGCCACGAGGGTGTGCTTCTCCCGTTCCGAGGCGAAGGGCCGGGGGATGGGGAAGTAGTCCCAGAAGCTGTTGCGGTCGTAGGGGAAGAGCTTTAAGAGCTTCGCGTCGTGGAAGGTCCTGTGGCGGTAGTAGACCTCGAAGCCGCGCCCGCCGTCCGGGGGCCGCACGATCCAGTCCCCCGACTTGGCCGGGTTCTCCGCCTCCAGCTCGCGGTGGACCGGGGAGTCCGGGGGCACGGCGCGGGCGTCCAGGCGGGTCTTGTAGGAGTTCTTGTCCACGAGCTCTATGAAGTCGTGGAAGGCGTCGGAGTCCGTGGAGCCCTCGTCGGAGATTTGCTGCTGGTGCACGTAGCTGTCCTGCCCCGCCACGTGGAGCACGTCCCTAAACCAGCTGAAGGCGTCCGCGAAGTGCCTGCAGCCGTAGCGGAACGCGTGGGGGAGGAAGAGGAGGCTCTTGGGCATGCCCCTGAAGAGGGTCTTCAGGGCGTCCTGTTCCTCGATGGTGCGGTGCAGCTTCAGCTTCTTCTTGCGCCGTTCGAAGAGGAGGGTCTTCGAGTCGCGCCCGATCCGGATGAGCCTCTCGTTCACCACCACGTCCTTCAGGGCCATGAAGCCGTAGTGCCAGGCGAAGTCCCCGGAGACGAAGTCCGCCCAGATCTTGACCGGGAGCTCCCGCGACTCCGAGAAGTTCTGGAAGGTGTAGAGGTTCAGCGAATTCACGAAGGAGGGCGACTCCGTCACCAGCTGCTTGAAGAACCTCAAGGAGCGGGCGAAGTTCTCGGAGCCGGCCCCCTCCCCGCCGAACACAGCCGCCATGGGCAGTATCCGCTTTTCGACGGCGGGGTGGACGGTCATCCTCGCGTCGGGCTTCGTCCCCGGGGTGGCCACCATCGTGTAGGCGGTTTTGTCCCTGAAGGAGAAGAAGTTCTCTACTGTGAGTTTCAGAAGCATGGTTTTAGGCCGCGGTCCCCGGGCGCTCCCCGCCGGACGGGGGCCCGAAGGCGCCCCGCGTCCCCGGGCGTGTCCCGGCGCCGGGGCCGGGACGCTTGATGCTGCGGCCGGGCCGCTTGCGGCCCCGGCCTTCATGGCGGGCGAAGGATTAAGGCGCCAGGCGCCGGCGTCGGCGGAAGGGGCCCCCGGCAAGGCGGATCCCCGTTCCGGCGGGTCGCCCTAAGGCCCGGCGGTTCCCCGCAAGGCTTACGGCGGGGCGCCGGGAAAACCGGGAAGATTCCGTTAAAGGCCAGCCGCCACGGACCTCCGGGGGCAACTCCGGATCGCGGCGGTTAGCGCGGGGCCTGGAAATGTTTCCGCGCCCGCGACGGAACGGGAGTTACGCGAGCGGAGCCGCGCCGGAAGCGTCCCGTGTCCCGGCGCGCGGCCATTTCCGGGGCGGCGCAGGGGGGGCGCCTCCCCTGCGCGCCGGACCGGCGGGCTGGTTTGGGGCGCGTAAAATTTTATGGAGGCGTGCGGGCTTCGGTAAACGGCCGGGCGCGTCGCGGGCCGTTTACCGGAACCCGTCGTTTCTCCGGAGCGCCGCTCGCGGCGCTGTCCGCGTTGCGCGGGTCCGGCGGGCCTTCGGCGGCCCGGGGCGGGCGTGGGTGAACTGGACGCGGACGGCGCGGCGCCGCCAGTCCCGGCGCGGCCGGGGCAGGGCGGTCTTGGGGGCCGCTTCGGAAGGTTCAAGTCCTTAGTTCGCCCCTGGCCGATAGGGCGCGGGGAGGGCGTGGGCAGGACGGCGGGAAGGATGGCTGGAAGATATGTCAGGAAGGGCGGCCCCGTTGGAGGGGACGCAGGGCGCCGCGGCGCCTGTGCCGGGGTCCGGGAGGGCCCGGGCCGTGGGCGGAAGGGTTCCGTCCGGCTTGTTGAAAGAAAAGAGGGAATTACGACGCGGTTAATATATGCCCATATCCAGCGAAATGCAAATGCTTTTGGATATTTTCGCGCCTGACGGAGGCGCCCGGGGCCGGCCCCGAGATAGGAAGGGGGAATGGCTGCAGGCGCGGAAATCCTTGTAAAGTAAGGCTTATCTTGACGTTTTCCGCCAGGATGGCGTTGGTCCGATCAGGCGAACGGCCCATAGTTTCCTGAGGGGGGATTTCGTTCAAGGGTAATACGTCATTTGGAAAAATGGCCAAAAATTAAAAAAAAAGGCAATTTTTAAAAAACATCCATGCCTGAAATTTTCGGTTTTCCCTGGAATTTACGAAATCCTCAAGATTGTGCCACTGAACAGGTCTCATGGGAGCTGGCAATTGAAATGGAACTGAAAAAAAATCATTGAACTTCAGATGGCGGGGCGGAATGTTCGCTTGAAAATGAAAAAGTCCAAAGAAATTCTAAAAATTGGGAATCATTCAAATTTGTTGCATAACAGAAATTTAAAAAATAAGGAAAATTTAAAAAAATCAAGAAAATTGAAAATATGTGATCCGAGCCGTTTCGGTTGCCCGTGGCCAGAATGGGGGCTGGATCGGCACTTTGGATAGTATTTCAATTATGAAAGTTTTAAGCCAT
>JAIRZX010000617.1 GCA_031267005.1 Deltaproteobacteria bacterium | reverse complement strand
GAGGTCGATGGCCCGCTTGTCCAATGATTTCAAGACGATCCTCGCCGAGAATTCGTCAGGTCCCTCAGGCATGGCGTTCCTCCAAGCCTTCCTGGACGGGGAAGGCGGCAATGCGGCGTGTCGCGCGGCCCTCATGGCCCGCGCCGCAGGGAAAACGGGCCCCGCCGGCTGCGGATGTCAAGTCCGGAGCCGGAAGGCGCTGGAAGGCCGGAAGGAAGGAAGGAAGGGAGGAAGGGAGGGAAGCGGAGGCCATGCCCCGGGCCCCTCGGCTCGGGCTTAACGCGACGCGGCGGTTCTCGTCCCGCCGGAATATGGCCGGGGGGCGAAGTGCGCCCAAAGCTGGGTGCCGCGCTCCTTGAACGGAAAGGTCGCGGGCTGAACTCAGGCATTACCGCGAAGAAACGAGGCTTAAAGTTCCTCTCGGTTTCTCCTTAACGCTCCGAACCTTACTTGCTACCCGTCCGTCGGGACGCCTGGCTGGCTGGCTGGCTGGCTGGCCTGGATGATAGCCGACTCAAGGATGCTGGATGTCCGGCTTGTCCGGCACGCCGACTGGAACAAGGCCTCCGGGCCGGCTCGGGCCGCCTCGGGGCTGCACCGGAGGCAAGCGCGGCCGATGCCACTGGAACGCCGGGTCATGGACTTCAGCCACGGACGCCCGCCTCGGACAATCCGTCAGGGGGGCAGGGATCCTGACGGGTTCCCCGTCGCTCCGGGGGGAGGCTATCAGTCCTGCGGCTCAGTAGGCGCTGTCGGGCCCTCGGCCAGACGGCGCCATTTCGCGGCCTCCTTCTGGTCCGGGGGGACGCCCTCGCCGGCCTCGAACATCTCGGCGAGGCACATGCAACAGTCGCGGTTGCCCTTGACGGCCCCGCGCCTGAACCAGTTGAGCGCGGAGTCCGCGCTTACGGGGCCGCCGGTGCCGAGCCTGTACGCCAGGCCCAGCCTGAACATGGCGTGGACCACGCCGTTCTCGGCGGCGGACTGGAAGAGTTTCCTCGCCTCCCGGCAGGACTCCTCGTCGTCCAGGTTCCGGTTGGTCAGGACGGAGCCGAGCATGGCCATGGCGCCGTAATGGCGCTGGTCCGAGGCCATCCGGCACCACTTGGTGCCGGCGTCTATGTTGGGACGCACTCCTTCCCCGGACAGGAGAATCTGGGCGAGGGCGTACTGGGACTCGACGTGGCCGCTCTCCGCCGCTTTAGCGAACCACTTGACGGCTTTGGCCGCGTTCCGGCGGAGGCCCAAGCCTAAACGGAACATGACGGCCAGCTTGTACTGGGCTTCGGTATCGCCTTTTCTCGCCTCGTACCAGACGTCAGCGGGGGACGGGGCGTTACCCTCTTGCGGCTGACGACTGCCCTCAATAAATTCAAGGGCGGCGGGGTCGCCGTCGGCTGCCGCCTTGCGGATCAGCTTCTCGGCTTCGGGGTTCTGGTAAATTACGGGCCGCGCCGCTACCGGCGGCCTGTCCAGCTCGAACCACGGCCAGCTGGACTCGTACTGCTCCGCGACGGCGTGCAGCCTCGCGGCTTCGGCGGCGTCGCTCACGCCGTCCTTCCCCTGGGGCACGGAGAGCTTTTCGCTCTGAATCCTGGCGGCCGGAGGGTAGTTCTGATCGACTGCGGCGAGGAAAAGCGCGAGGCCTTTCTTTTTGTCCCTCGCGACCCCCTTGCCCTTAAAGTAGGGGTACCACATGCGGAACATGGCGGGGGCGAACTTCTGCTCGATCGCCTTCTCGTACCACCTGTGGGCATCCGCCTTGCAGACCTGCACCTTGCCGGAAAGGAGCAGGTCCCCCAGCGCGGTCTGGGCCTCGCCCAGTCCCTGTTCGGCGGCCAGCCTGAGGTATCTTTTGGCCTCCTTGAAGTCGCGGATGACGCCTATGCCGTGGTAGTAAAAGGAGCCCAGGCGGCATTGGGCCGTGGCGTCGCCTTGATCGGCCGCTTTTTCGTACCAGGCCGCCGCCAGGGTGTGGTCGGCGACGACGCCTGTGCCGAGGATGTACGCGGAGCCAAGTTGCAACTGGGACTCGACGTCGCCCTCCCTGGCCGCCGAGACGAGCTTTTGGAAAGAGTTGCGGTTTTTAAGCCTATCGCGATACTTTTTGAAACAATTAAATGCAGTTTTAAAAATCACGGTTCGCTTATGGAAACGCCTGTGACCGCAAAATGTCGATCGCAACGTTAAATACAGGTTTGGTGGATATTAAGGCTCGGTAGGCGGCGGCCCGGATTTTCCATAAAACTGAGGTTTGCCGGAAAAAGCGGAGAGCGGGGCGACACCGGGGAAAGCCGGTATGGCCGGGGAGGCAACCAGAAGGCCGAGAGTAAGCCGGGAGGCCCGAGAGGGGGCCGGGGAGGCCTGAGAGGCCTACAGGAGGCCCGAGATGCGGCCGGGAGGCCCGAGAACCGGCCGGGAGGCCTGAGATGCGGTCGGGAGAGCCCAGAGAGGCGGCCCGGGGGGCCAGAGAGGCGGCCCCCGGAGGCGAGCGTCCCGCGCCCTCCCCCAGGCCAGGCCAGTCAAGCAACGGCGTTGCCGGGCTAGGTTTTCTGGCCTGGAGGCGGTCGGCGGGGACGCTCTCGGGCGCGGGCTCAGAACTTCACCTCGACCGTGGTGTACCACGTCCTGCCCTGTTGGGGGTAAGGGACGTTGAATCCGTCGCGGATGCCGGGCTGCCCGTTTAACTCCTTGTTGGTTATATGTTGCCTGGGTCCCTGGTTTTTTATGTCGTTCACGCCGAAATTGACGTTGAAGGAATCCGTTGGCGAAAGCCTCACTCCGGCGTTGACGATGTTCAGGGAGGAGAAATACATCTTGTTCCGCTGGACCAAATCGCTCATGTAATCGACCTTGCCGGTATAGTTGTCTTCCACGAAAAACATCGCCTTGCCGTCGAACAGGGTCAAGGAGAGCCGGGCGTTCAACATCTTTTTGGGAAGCTCGACGAAGAACGGGAACTGGCGGTCCTTGTTCTTGCCCGCGTCCTTGAAGTCCTGGACGGTGCCGGCCACGTCGAGGGAAAGGGGCCCGCGGGAAACCCTCGCCTCGAGTTCCCAGCCGTGGAACTCTACGGACTGGTTGTTCACGTACCTTCCGAGGTCCCTCCTTTTTATGAGCATGATGGTGTTGTGCGTGAGGCGCCTGAAGTAGTTGACAGTGAGGTTCGTCTTGATCCCGAAGGCTTCCGTGCGGAGATCCGCCCCGGCGTCCCATTGCCACCCGTACTCCCGTTCGACGTGCTCGTTATTGACGTTGCCCTCGAGTACGGAAGGGTAAAGGTAGGCGCCGTCGCCGAAGACTTCGTAGAAATTGGGAAACCGGTTGTAGGTGCCGTAGCTGGCCCTGAGCGTGAGCAGATCGCCGAAATCCTTTTTCAGGGCGACGCCCCAGGTGGGGAACCAGTCCATGCTCCCGTCCAGTTTCTTGCCCTGGGTGGTGTCGCTGTCCATGCGGTCGAGGCGGACCACTACCGTCAGCCAGAAATCGTTGTTCTTGCTGAGCGTTACGGTATCCTGCAACTGGAAATGCCACAGTTTCTGCATGTACTTCTTGATGAAGCCTTTGGGCGCGTAGATTCCGGCGCTGTAATCCACCCTGAGCGTCTCGCGCGAGTGATCGGCGTGGAATTCGAGGAGATTCCTCTCTCCCAGCTTGTAGCTCGCGTTTACCGCGAACAGCCAGCGGCTGGTCTTGAAACTCTGCCATTCGGCCCCGAACCTCAAACCGGGCGGGTTGAACAGGTACGGGCCGCCGAGCACCCTGAAATGCCTGCTTTGGGTGTCGTGGGTAACGTTCACCCCCCATTCGAGGTTGCCGATCTTCTGGGTGCGGCCTAAATTGAAAACCCGCTGTATCGTCCTCTGCCGCTTGATGTTGCCTCCCGAGGTGGGCCCTTGCCTTGGGGGGGAGTCGACATAGCCCTGATCCGGTTCGACGGGCGACGGCAGGAAGAATATGGAGTCCTTGTAGTTAATTTTGACGTGCCAGTTGTCGTCCTGCCATTTCGCCATCAGATCCGTGTTGTTGTGGCCGTTGCTGAGCCTTCTCCTGAGGTGCGGGGAATAGTAGCCCCAGGAGCCGTAGTTGCCCATCCTTGTATAGTCGTTATGGAGTATAGGGTAAGGGAAGTCGCCGTCGGCGCGGTCGTTCATCCCGGCCAGCAGGAGGGTGCCGGGGCCCAGGGGCCCGGTCAGGGTCAGCTGCCCGGTGTATCCCCCGTACGCGCTCATGCCCACGGAAAGGTTGGATCGCACGTCCTGGGGGCGTTTCGTGACGACGTTCACCACCCCGCCGAGCGGGGCGCCCTCGAAGCGGGCCGGTATGTAGCCGCGGTAGACCTCGATCCTGGCGATGTTCAGCGCGGGGATCATCGAAACGTCGACCGCCGCGTCGCCTCCCTTCTTGAGGGGGACGCCGTCGATGTACACCGCGACCTGGGGACCGGTGCTGCCGCGGACCGAGAGGGTGGTGTACTGCCCGTTTCCGTTGACCCGCCGGACGAAAAGGCCGGGGACCTTGTCCAGGAAGTCGGCTACCGTCTTCTGCTCGCCCGCGTAGTCGTCTGGCTCTATCACGGTGACGGTGCCGGGGGAGAGGGTCCTTTCCCAGTCTGGCCTAGGGGCCTCCACGGTCACGGTGTCGAGGTCCGCGTCCCCTGCCGAAGCCGGGTACCCAGCCGCCTCCCCGCGCGACCAGGGCCACGCGGGCCGCCCGCCCCGTCCCTTGACGGCCCCCGGCATCACGCTTCCGGGCCCTGCGGATTTAAGCCCGTCCTGGGAGCCTGCGGCGGGAACGGCCCGGAAGGGGCCCCCGAACTCCCATTTGAGCGCTAGGTTCCCGCCGAACCCTTTGATTTTGCCGGTATATCCCTTCCCGGCCACGTCCACGGTCATGCCGCCGTCCGCGAAAGGGCGCCAGTTTAGGCCCAGCTCGTAGATGCCGGTGCCGCCCTCGGCGGTGGGCGGGTTCCCGGCGGCGGCCATGGACTGCCCGTAGACGGTCCCGTCGGGGTGGCTGCCGTGCAGGGAGCGGTCGTAGGCCGCCCCGGCGTAAAATTTGAGTTTTTCCAAGCCGACGTAAGTGAGCCGCACTCCCGCCCTGAGGTTCACGTAGTCGTTCGCGCCGAAGCGTATGAGCCCGCCTGTAACCGCCGTGCGGGCCGAGGAGGCGCCCACCCTGTTCCAGAAGGCTTGGCCGTAGACGTCGGCCATGAGGTTCGGCCTGTACTCGAATTCGTACCCGAGGCCCAGGTGACCGCCGAAATAGGTGGGCGTTTCGGTGTACCTGGCCTCGCGCAGCCGGTCGCGGTAGTCCACGGCCGCGCGGGAGGCGTCGAACTCGTTGCGGAGGCGCCCCGCCCTGAGCGAGGCCTCGGCGTGGTGCCCGGTAGCGAACTGGTGGCTCGCGAAGAGCCCCACCCCGAAATAGTCGGACTTTCC
>JAIRZX010000584.1 GCA_031267005.1 Deltaproteobacteria bacterium | reverse complement strand
CTGTCAACGATGTGTCTGACATATCGATAATCATAGAAAGTTTGTCGGAAAAGCAGGCAATCGACAGCGTTAAAGCCGGGTTTGCGCCGCGAGACGGAGCTCCGAGAAACGTCGTGTTTCTTGTAGACGAGTACGATTATCCTTTAATCGGCAATATTCTCGACGGAAACTCAGTCCTCGGCGTCAGATATTTACTCCATGATTTTTATAGTTCCGTCAAGAATAGCTTACCCATGTTGCGGTTCGCGCTAGTAACCGGTATCACCAAGTTCATACAGATGTCTTTGTTTTCTGGCTTCAACAGCATAGTTGACATCACCTTGGAAGATAGGTACGCCTCTATATGCGGATTTACTGAAGAGGAAATCAATCGATATTTCAGTCTTCACTTGGATGCTACCCTAAAAAATCTTCAAAATCACAAATTTTTACCTGCCGATGCAACACGGAAAACCCTCATATCCAAACTCATGGAATGGTACGACGGGTACAGCTGGGATGGGAAAAATAATCTGCTAAACCCTTTCTCAATTATGAATTTTTTTAGAAATCAATTTTTTAACTATTACTGGTATAATTCCGGTTCCCCGCTTTTTATCAGTCTGCTGACGCTTAAAAACGACAGCTATTTTAAAATTTTTTCAAAAAGTTTCAAGATAGAAGATAAACTGCCGCTGTCGGACATCAACAATATAAATGACGAGGCCGCTCTTTTCCAAGCCGGTTACTTAACTATAGACAGCATCGACATGTCCAGCGGGATTAGGGTATACTCTCTTAAGGTCCCAAACAACGAGATCGGCTACTCCATTATCCAAGAATTCGTCCATAAAAACGGCATGCTGTCAAACCCCTCTGAAAATATCAACTCCAAGTACGGCAAATTCGTCGACGCATTTGACAAATGCAACGAAAAGCAATGCTCTTTCCTTTTTTCTTCCTGCCTTGCGGAAATTATTTCTTTTCTTCATATTCATGTAGAGCTTGTACCCCAAGTGATGATGAATACCTTACTTAATATAAAGGGCCAACGGGCGAGAATGGAGGTGAACCTGGGCGACGGGAGGGTAGATCTGCTTTACGAATCGCCCAATGGCCATGTTGTCGCAATCGAGATCAAGCATGAAAAGGCCAGGCGCCAAATAAAGGAGGAAAGGGTGTCTGAACTCCTGGACCATTGCGTCGCAAGAGCCTTCAAGCAGGCGGAAAAGAAAAAATACGCTCTCCCCCTTTTTGGGTCCGCCAAAAAAATCTACGTAGCCGCAGTAGGAGTTTACGCCTCCTCAGAAGCGAGGATCCGTTTCAGGCAGAAGGTCCTCATCAACAGCAAACTCCAGGACGCGGTCCCGACTACCGCAACCGGAAACGGGAAGGCCGTCAAAACATGGCGTCCTTGACAATCCTGCCGCCTCCATCGAGCATTCAGCCGCTGTCCGGAGCCGACATTTTCAAGAATTCAGGCGTTCGCCCCCAGTGGTTAGCCGCCCCGCAGGTTGTATTCGCGAAATGAAAACCTCACCCGTTTCCTGCCGGGGCGTTTATTTCGATATTCTCCTTCTGGGCGTTTTCCCTTTCCACCCGGAAGTTATCACGATAAAATCGCGCGAATCGAATGCTTGCGCGTTCACTCCTTTAAAGAATAACGCGTTCTCGTTGTCTGGATTTCCAGAAGCCCCCTAAAGGCTGCGGCTAAAGGCTCACGCCATGGAGCGCCTCGCGCCTTCCGCGTCTCTTCCGCGTCTCTTCCGCGTCTCTTCCGCGGATCTTTCGCGGATCTTCTCAACTCTTTTGCTGATCCTTAGCGCGTCATCTCCGAACGCTTTCATACAGTCGACGCTTCAATGCGTGGAGTTCTCCGTCCGAATTGGCAGAGCCTCCCGTCGGCAGACCACCCTCCCGGCCTTTCTGGACAGCCGAATGACAGTCATCCCCGCCCGGCGTTAGACAGTCATAAGTTCGAGCGCCCCGCAAACAAAGCATTGAAAACGACGGCACCGCAAAGCGGTGAAAACGATAGCCCCGCAAACGCACGCTCCACGATCGTTGATTCCTAAAAAAGCTCTCCTCAAACGCGTTTGTACGGAGATCGCCAGCGCCCAACACAAAATCGCCGGACACGGCTTAAAACCGCATCCGGCGACAGAGCAGCGAACGAAGCCTGATGCCCGACGGCAGGGGCCCTGAAAGCCATGAGGGGCCGCTGGCCGCCGCCCCTGACGGGCACTCGTCCGTTAAGGGCCCGAAAAAGCCTGCTTCAAACGGCCTAGGGCCAGACGTAATAGACGGAAGGGTTGTCCTTGTACGGCGGCATCGGCTTGCCTATCAGGCGGGGCTTGGACACGCACCTTATGTGGTAGACGAGCCTTCCGTCGACCAACGAGGCGCACCTCCGCGGGACGTGGTTCAACCGCCAGGCGTCTTCGGCGCCTTTGTAGACGCTCTTCACCCACGGCGAGGTCGGCCATTGAGGGGATCGGGCCCTGCGGCGGACCTGCACCGGAGGCGCCGCGGGCGGCTGGCCCACACCTCCCGAGACGACTGGCGGCCCGTCCTGGCGCTCTACCACAGCCTCGCCGGGCCGGGCGGGCGTGCTGACCGGGCTGGGCACTCCCGGGGGAGTCAAGATTCCGGTACCCCCTCCGGCCGGCTGCGCCGCTCCGGGGGCGCCCGGCTGGCCCGGGATCGGCGGCGCCTGGGCCTGCTGGCCCGGAGCCTGGCCCGGAGCCTGGTTAGGGTCGGAGAAGATCTCCGTCAGCAACCCTTCCGCCGGATCGGGCTGGCCAGGCTGCGCGGGCTGCCCGGGCTGCATGTCGGTCCCGTAGTAGCCCTGCCCCGGCTGGGCGGGCGGCGGCGGGGTCGCGGCCCCGGCCTGGGCCATGATGATGCCCGCAGTGGCGGGGATTAGTGCGCACGCCAGTACGGCGGCGAGGGTGTAAGCGTGCTTGCGCATAATGACCCCTTGGAGTGTAAACGTCCTTGACGTCTGGCGTTGAAGGGTGGAACCCCGGAGGGGGAGCGGCGGGAGGGCCAAAAGCCCTATGGTTGTCCGGGAAGGCGAGCCGTCCCGCGCTGGGGCGCGGTAAAACGACTCTGTTATTATAAGTCGGAAGCGCCCGGAGGGCAAAGGGATCGAGTCCCCTAACCCGGCGCGGAAGCCTTGGCTTCAGCAAGCGCGGCGCGCGCCAGGCGCGTGATAGGGGGCAATAAGCTTCTGCTGCGCGCAAAATATCGGCCTCGCGGGAACCGGGATGCTTATAAAAAAAATATTCTGGAACAGCGAAAATCCGAAGAAATAATTCAAAATTATCCGCTGCAGCCGATACTGAAATCGCCTAAACATGACGATTCCTGAAAGGAAAGGCTTGCAGGACAAGCGTTTCCGGCATAAAGGCAATAACGGACAAGCGAGCTTCAATTTTACCTGATAATTTTGTTTAGGTTTTCCTATTAAAGAGTATAATTATTTTAAAGCTTTAGTGTAAGAATTGTTAATGCTTTTCGAAAATATTTCCGAATCCGTCGAGCGCCATTAGATCACCGTTTATAATTCTTAAGGATGCCGAAACTGTCCTGCGCAGGAACGCGCCCCGAGCGTAACCCGTCGCCTGTACGGGTTAAACGCGCAAATCAGCCTGTACGCCACTATTTCCCGGACCCGGCGCCGCCGCGGCTATTCCGGCCCGCCAGGGACCTCGCGGAGTGTCCGTACCCTGGGAATCCTGCGGATGCTCAGGGAATCCTGCGGATGCTCCCGCCCGTCCTGATCCTTGGAACTCCACGGGGCCCCCGGTTCCTGCGGTTCTTTCGGTCGGTTCTCGCGCGTTCCGCCCGGAGCCGCCGCTGCCCCGGTTCCCCCGTGCCCTCTCGAACCTCACACCCTCCCGAACCTCAGTACCCTCCCGAACCTCCGGAACCCAGGGGTCCTCCAGGCCCTACGACTCGATGAGCTTGTCTGAGTCGAGGATTAGGACGACGCGCCCGTCCCCGAGGAGAGTGAGTCCGTTGAAATAGGGGAGCTTCCGGAACGTCTCCAGTTCGAATTCCTTTATGACTATCTTCTGCTGTCCCAGGATCTCGTCGGCCAGTATCGACTGGCGGTCGTCGGCCTTGCCCCGGAGAATTATGAAGACCAGGGTCCCGCCGTTCTGGCCGTGGACGCCGCCCAATGCCCCGGCCTCGGAAGGCGCGGCGGCTGACGCGTTCATGGCGTTGTCGTCCAGCCCCAAGAGCGACTTGAGGTCGATTACCGAGATGACCATGTCCCGGTGGCGGAAGACCGCGCCGTCCTTGTGGTGGTGGACGTCGGAGGTGGGCACGGTCACTATTTCGTTTACGCACTCCAGGGGCAGGCAGAAGGTGCTCGTGCCGACCCGGAGCATGATGGCCTCCTTGGTCAGGAGCGTGTTGGTGATGGGGAGCCGCATGCCCACGGTCATGCCGTGTCCGGGGCGGTTGTCTATCACCACCTCGCCGTTCCACTTCTTCAGGTTCGTCATGACGACGTCCATGCCCACCCCGCGGCCGGACAGATCGGTAGCCTGGTCCTTGGTGGACAGCCCGGAGCTGAACACAAGCATCTCGGCTTCCTTGTCGGTCATGGCTGCCTGTTGCTCGGGGGTGATGTTCCCGCGCTCGACCGCCTTGGCCTTGATCTTCTCCAGATCCAGCCCGCGCCCGTCGTCGGCGACCTCGATGAATATCGCCGCCTCCTCCTGAGTGACGTTTATGCTGACGGTCCCCCGGCGGGTCTTGCCCGCTGCCAGGCGGTCTTCGGGGAGCTCCAGGCCGTGGTCGACGGCGTTGCGGACGATATGCACCATAGCCTGCTCGACGTCGTCCAGAAGCGACTTGTCGATGGGCACGCGCTCGCCCACTATCACCATCTCGGCCTCCTTGCCGATCTTGTGGGAGATGTCGCGCACCAGGCGGGGGAACTTCTTGAGGATGTTGTTCATCTCCACCTGGCGGACCTCCATTATCGAGCGCTGGAGGTTCACTATGTCGTTGGAGATGGTGCGCGAGACGGTGGAGAAGTCCCGCAACAGGCCTATGTCCACCCCGGCCTTGCGGAAGGAGAACTGCAGGTGGTTTAAGATCTCGCTTTTGGTGATGAGCCGCCCCACGCTCTCCAGGAAGAGGTCGATCTTGGCCTCGTCCACGCGGATGGTCTTAACCTGCGGCTCCTTCATGGCGGACGAGCTCTTGGAGGAGCGCGAGCTCTTTACCGCCGGGGCCTCCACCTCAACCTGGAACTTCTGCTTCAGATCCGAGAGCATGGCCCCGAAGAACTCCACCATCATCTGGTCCATGTCCAGCTTGCGTTCGGAGAAAAGCTGCAGCCCGTCTCCGAGTTCGGCTATGAGGCCCATGGCGTCCTCGGTGGCGACCTC